>DASZJC010000186.1:0-14664 GCA_035948495.1 Xanthobacteraceae bacterium
CGGCATATCGATGTCGGCGATGCCCAATGGCGAGAGCGCATCGATGACCGCGTTGACGAGCGCCGCGGGCGCCGCGATCGAGCCCGCTTCGCCGCAGCCCTTGGCGCCGAGCGGATTGTGGGTGCAGGGCTGGGTCTCGTCGAACTCGGACATGACCTGCGGCACCTCGTCGGCGCGCGGCAACGCGTAGTCCATGAACGAGCCGGACAGCAATTGGCCGTTCTCATCATAGGCGCAGCGTTCGAGCAGCGCCTGGCCCACGCCCTGGGCGACGCCGCCCTGGATCTGGCCTTCGACGATCATGGGATTGATCACGGTGCCGATGTCGTCGACCGCCCGATAGGCGGTGACGTGCACGGCGCCGGTGTCGCAGTCGACCTCGACTTCGGCGACATGGGCGCCGTTGCTGAAGGCGAAGTTCGGCGGATCGTAGAACGCGGATTCCTCGAGCCCCGGCTCGAGCGTCTCCAGCGGGTAGTCGTGCGGCACGTGCGCGGCGCGCGCCACGGTGGCGAAATCGACCCGGCGGTCGGTGCCGGCGACCGTGAACCATCCGGCGGAAAAATCGACGTCGGTAACGGCCGCTTCCAGCAAATGCGCGGCGATCGCCTTGCCCTTGGCGATGATCTTCATGGCAGCGCGGTCGAGCGCCGAGCCGCCCACCGCGATCGAGCGCGACCCGAAGGTGCCGGTGCCGAACGGCACCCGGTCGGTATCGCCTTCGACGATGTCGATTTTGGCTAGCGGGACGCCGAGGCGCGCGGCGATGATCTGGGCGAAGGTCGTCTCGTGCCCCTGGCCGTGGCTGTGGGTGCCGAGCATGGCCTGGACGCCGCCGTCGGGCCGCACGCGGATCACGGCAGATTCGAAAAACCCGGCCCGCGCTCCGAGCGCGCCGGCAAAGCGCGACGGCGCCACGCCGGAGGACTCCACGTAACAGGCGATCCCGATGCCGCGCACGCGGCCCGGCGCTGACGCGCGCCGGCGCGCGGCAAAGCCGCGATAGTCGGCAAGCGCGAGCGCGCGGTCGAGCACCCGCGGGAAGTCGCCGCCGTCGTAGGTCGGGCCGATCGGCGTCTTGTACGGCATGGCGGCGGCGGGGATGAGGTTGCGCCGGCGGATCTCGGCGCGGTCGAGGCCGAGGTCGCGTGCCGCCCGATCGGCGAGCCGCTCGAGCACGTAGCAGGCCTCCGGCCGCCCGGCCCCGCGATAGGCGTCGGTCGGCAGCGTGTTGGTGAAGAGGCCGGTGCATGCGACGTGGATCGCCGGGGTGCGATAGGGGCCGGCGAGGAGCGAACTGTAGATCGCGCTCGGAATGGCGGCGCCGAAAGTCGACACATAGGCGCCGAGATTGGCGAGCGTCGTGACGCGCAATGCGAGGAAGCGCCCGTCAGGATCGAGCGCAAGCTCGGCGCGGGTGACATGATCGCGCGCCTGGTTGTCGGCGAGGAAACTTTCGGCGCGGGTCGCAACCCACTTCACCGGCCGGCGGAGTCGCCGCGCCGCCCACGCCACGACGGTCTCCTCCGGATAGTGCTTGCCCTTGTAGCCGAAGCCGCCGCCCACGTCGGGCGCGATCACGCGCAGGTCGCTTTCCGCAAGCCCCAATTCCTCGGCGATGAAGCGCCGCACGTGATGCGGCGTCTGGGTCGTGTCGTAGACCGTCAACCGCCCGGTCGCCGGGTCCGGCGCGGCGAGGACCGCGCGCGGCTCGATCGCGGCGCCGACGAGGCGATTGTTGACGAGATCGAGCGCCGTGACATGCGCGGCCGCCGCGAACGCGCGCTCGACCGCCGCTGCGTCGCCCCGCTCCCAGCGAAAGCACACGTTGCCAGTGGCGACGGCGTGAAGCTGCGGCGCGTCCGCTTTGAGTGCGGCTTGGGCGTCGGTGACGGCGGGAAGCGGCATGTAGTGGACGACGAGGCTGTCCGCGGCGTCCATGGCCGCGGGCAAGGTTTCGGCAAACACCGCGGCGACCGGCTCGCCGGCGTGCCGCACCCGCTCGCGCGCCAGGGCAAAGCGCGGCGGCTCGGCCATGGGTCGGCCGTCGGCCGAACGGATCACCCAAAAGGCGCGCATCGGACCGACCTCGTCGCCCGCCATGTCGGCGCCGGTGAAGGCCGCGACCACGCCGGGGCGCGCGAGCGCCGGCCTAACGTCGATCGAACGGATGACCGCGTGGGCGTGCGGCGAGCGCACCAGCACGCAGTGCAGCTCGCCCGGCAAGCTGATGTCGGCGACATAGCGGGCGCTGCCGCGCAAATAGCGCGCATCTTCCACTCGCCGCACGGCGGCGCCGATGCCCTCGCCGACGGCCGGGTTGCGCACCTACGCGAGTTCCTCGCGCACGAGGTCGAGGTTCTCGAACGCCGCGCGGTCGGAGACCGTGAACAGATCGGCCTCGCCGCCCACCGCCTCGTGGCTCGCCCAAGTCCAATGCGGAATGCTGAACACGTCGTGCTGCGACCACTCGAACGCATGATCGCCGATGCGGGACTGCCCGCGGCCGGACACGACGAGGCAGATCATGTTGTAGGTCACGCGCCGCTTGCGCGTCGCCGTGCCCGGAGAGAGCCGCATGGCGCTGCAATCGAGCGTCGGCATGACCGGACCGCCGGTCGCCGGGTTGACGTAGCGCAGGGTGCGCGCGCCGTCCGGCCCCGGCGCCATCGCCGCCAGCATGCGGCGCGTGGCCTCGCCGGGGTAGCGATACTTGGGCGAATGGGCAGCGGCGGCGCGTACGCCGTCCGGCGCCAGGCCGGACTCCGCCCACAGCCGCTCGTCACCCTCGTCGACCTGCCAGAACTCGTTGGCGCCGGGATTGCCCGGCTCGAAGAAGTGGGCATCGAGCCCGCGGATCAGCGGCATGTTGGCGGCGTCGAACCAGATGATGCGGCGGCCGCTCTCGTTGATGTGGCCGTGCCAGCACATGGGCGGCGTCAAGATCAGGTCGCCCGCGCGCATGTCGCAGCGCCGGCCGTCGACGATGGTCGCCGCGCCGTCCGCCTTGGTGGCGAAGCGGATTGCCGCGCCGGTATGGCGATGCGGGCGGGCGCGGTCGCCGGGCTCGAGCACGGTGAACGCCGCCAGCATGGTGCTCGTGGTCGTGGTGTCGTTGCCGAACGCCGGATGGGCGAGAATGAGCGCGCGGCGCTCGATGTCGTTGATCGCGACCTCGGCGACCGACCGGTGCAGGAACGGCTCGATGTCGCGCCAGCGCCAGATGAACGGCGCGTCCCTGGGCTGCGGCCGGATCGGCGTGATGCGCTGATAGCGATCCCACAGCGGATGCAGGTTCGCCGCCTCGAGCGCGCCAACGAACGACGCCTCAGACCGCTCCGCGTGGGCCATCGATCGCCTCCCTGAGAGCATGGTCCCGAAAACCGGGTACCGGTTTTCGCAAACAGATCATGCTCCAACAATAAGTTCAGTTCTTGCCGATCCGCGCCAAAACCTCGTCGACGTTTGCGGCGTCGACCAGGCGGTGCTTGATGAACACCTGCTTGCCGACCGTTTCGCCCTTGAGGATATGGTCGAGCATGTCGACGCCCAACCGTCCCCACTCGAACGCGTTCAATTCGACCGTGAGGGCGAGATTGCCCTCCTTGACCGCGCGCAGCGCCGGCGGCACGCCGTTCATGCCGGTGACGAGCGTCTTGCCCTTGCGGTTGGCGGCGAGCACCGCCTGCATGGCGCCGAGCGCCACGTCGTCGTTCGAATTGTAGATCGCCTTGAGGTCGGGATTGGCGGCGAGCGCGTCCTCCGCATGCTTGACGCCGCGCTCGCGCGTGAGCGCGCCTTCGGTGCGGAACACGATCTTGATGCCGGGGTGCTTCGCCATCACGTCGGTATAGCCCTCGGCGAGATTGCGGAACGCCGGCGCCCCGCTCGGTCCGAGGATCATCGCGACCTTGCCTTCGCCGCCGATGTGCTGTGCGGTCCACTCGGCGATCTCGGCGCCGATCTGCTTTTCGTTGATCGCAACGTGCAGGGTCTGATTGGCCGAGGACGAGCCGCGCGCCAGCGAGATGATCGGGATTTTGGCCTGCGCGGCCGCGTCGTAGGCGGCGTTGATCCCGACCGCGTCGATCGGGGAGATCAGCACGCCCTTGACGCCGCGCGCGATGAGGTCCTGCACGCCGTTGATCTGCTTGAGCTTGTCCTCGTTCGACGAGACCGCGACCACGTCCCAGCCAAGCTCCTGGGCGCGGGCGCGGATGCCGCGCAGCATCAGTATGTAAAGCGGGTTGTCGTCCTGGGCGAGCGCCACCCCGATGACGGTCTTTCCGCCCTGGGCAAACGCGAGCACGGGCGACAAGGCGGCGGCGAAAATCGAAACTGCGGCGGCGATGCCGGCGCGGCGTGAACAGGTCATGACCTTCCCCTTCAGTTGCGCGATCGTAGCCGGTCGGCCGCCGCCGCGGCAATGATCACCAGGCCGACGGCGACGCGCTGCCAGTAGGAATCGACGTTGAGGAGATTGAGCGCGTTGCCGAGCACCACCATGATGAACACGCCGATGACGCTCTTGCCCGGCGTCCCCTCCCCGCCGAGCAGCGATGCGCCGCCGAGCACGACGGCGGCGATGGCGGTCAGCTCGTAGAATTCGCCGGCGGTGGGTTGGCCGGACTGCAGGCGGGCCGCCAGCATCACGCCGGCGAGCCCCGCCAGCGCGCCGCACCACACGTAAGTCGAGGCGATGACGCGGCGCACCGGGACGCCCGACAGGAACGCGGCTTCGCGCCCCCCGCCGGTCGCATAGACGCGCCGCCCGTAGGGCGTCGAGCGCATGATGAAGCTGAGGGCCGCAAGCAGCACGGCCGGCACCCAGACGAGATAATGCACGCCGAACAGGCGCTGCGAGCCGAACGCGATGAACGCGGGCGGCAGGCCCTCGTCGCCGATCGGAGCGCCGCCGGTAATGATGAAGACCACGCCGCGGACCAGCACCATGGTCCCGAGCGTGGTGATGAACGGGTTGACTCCCAGCATGGCAATGACGAAGCCGTTGGCGAGGCCGACCGCGGCGCCGGCGGCAACGCCGCCGAGGACGCCGACCGCCAGCCCCCCTGCCGGCATCAGCATGGCGGCAACGCAGCCGGAGAGCGCCGCGGTCGAGCCGACCGAGAGGTCGAAGCCGCCGCCGACGATGACGAAGGTCATGCCCATGGCGATGACCGCCATGATCGAGGACTGGACCAGGATGTTGGTCAGATTGAACGGCGAGAGGAACCGGTCGGTCATCAGCCCCGTGACGGCGCACAGCACGACCAGCGTAATCAGCGGCGCCTGGCCGGCAAGGCTCATGCGCACTGCCCGGCGATGCATGCTCACCCGCCGATGGCGGCGTGCAGGCGCGGCTCGTCGAGTTCGCCGCACTCGATGCGCGCGGCGATGCGCCCGTGGTGGAACGCGAGCACCGCGTCGCACATGAGCACCAGCTCGGCGAGATCGCTGGAATTGACCAGCGCGCTGCCCCGCCGGGCGAAGTCGCGCAGCAGCGCGTGAATCTGCGCCTTGGCGGCGACGTCAATGCCCTGGGTCGGCTCGTCGAGCAGCAGGATGGCGGCGCCGCGCGCCAGCCATTTCGCCAGGACGACTTGTTGCTGATTGCCGCCGGACAGCGCCGAGACCCTGGCGTCCGGCTGGCGCGGCCGGATATCGACGAGGTCCATCAGCTCGGCGACGACGCGGTCCGCCGCCGCCTTGTCGAAGCGCCCGCGGCGCGTGAAGCGGGCGAGGCTCGGCAGCAGGATATTGTCGCGCACCGACGCGTTCATGATCAGTCCGAGCGTCCGCTCGGCGGGCACCATCCCGATCCCGGCCGCGACCGCGGCAACCGGGCTGGTCAGGCGCCGGGGCACGCCGTTGACAATCACCGTCCCCGGTTCTGGTTTGACTCCGAACAATCGGGCCAGCACCCGGTCGGTGCCGCTGCCGAGCAGGCCGGCAAGGCCAAGCGTCTCGCCGGCGCGCAGGCGGATGGCGTCCGCGCGCGCTGCCGGCTCCTCCAGGACCGTCACGCCGGGCTGGGCGGTGCTGCCGGAGGCGGCGCGCGCCTCGAAGTCGCCGGTCATGGCGCGCACCAGATGGTCGGCGTCGAACGCGCCGCGGCGCGCGTGCGCCACGACCCGTCCGTCGCGCAGGATGGTGCAGCGGTCGGCCAGCGCGACGACTTCGGCGAGCCGATGAGAAATATAGACGACGGCAGTCCCCTGCCGCTTCATGCGCGCGAGCACAGCAAACAGCCGGTCGATCTCGCGCTTCTCCAGCGCGGCCGTGGGCTCGTCGAGGATCAGCACGCGGCAGCGCCGGCGCAACGCCTTGGCGATCATCACCAGCTGGCGCTCGGCGAATCTCAGGGTACCGGCAGGCGCGTCGAGGTCGGGCGCGAAATCAAGCTCGGCGAGCACCTTTTGCGCGTCCTCGCGCATGCGCTTGCGATCGATCCGGGGAACGAACCCTAACAACCGGCGCACCGGCGGATCGCCCAGCGCGATGTTCTCGGCAACGCCGAGCGCCGGCACCAGCCGCAATTCCTGCGGGATGGTCACGATTCCGGCGGCGATCGCCGCATGCGGCCCGGCAAAACGGCATGGCCTCCCGTCGACCTCGATCTCGCCGCGGTCCGGCCGATGCACGCCGCCGAGGATGCGGATCAGGGTGGATTTACCGGCGCCGTTCTCGCCCACGAGCGCGTGGATTTCGCCCGGCATGACGTCGAAGTCGATGCCGGCGAGCGCTGCCGTCGCGCCGAAATGCTTGACGATGCCCCTGGCGCTCGCGGCCGGTCGGGTATTCGCGTCGCGCATGATCGCCCTCGACCCGAGCGTCGCGCGCGCGCCGTTCCTCGTCAACCGGCGCCGCGCGCCAGCACCATGTGCAGGCAGGTCATGGTGAAGATGACCTGGTCGTGCTGGTTGAAGGCACGATGGGCGGTCGAGACGACGCCGCGATCGGGCTTCGACCGCGATCGCTTGACCGCGCTGATTTCAACGGTGGTGCGGATGGTGTCGCCGGGCCGCAACGGGACGAGCCAGCGCACGTGCTCCAGGCCCGGCGAAGCGACGATCGCCCGCTCCCACAGATTGAGCTCGAAGAACAACCGCATGGTCAGGGACAGCGTGTGCAGCCCGGAAGCAACCAGCCCGCCGAAGGCGGATTTTGCCGCCGCGGCCGCATCGAGATGGAAATATTGCGGGTCGAACTGGCGGGCAAAGGCGAGGATCTCGGCCTCGGTTACGATGACGCCCTCGGTTTCGTAACGCTGGCCGACGGCAAAGTCCTCGAAGAACAGGTCGCGCGATGGTCGCATGGATACTCGTCCGTGGTCTCGACGGCTCGGCGGCGGCGTTCGCTCACTGCCGTTTCGGCTGCGCCGAAGTTTGCCAAGCCGGCTGCCGGGCCCACTGCGCATTCGTCGTGGACCAGTTCGAGTAGGAATAGGCCGACGGCGTCGTCGGCTGCGGTACGACGCGCCTGACCGCACGGCGCGCGGCAGGCCTGCGAACCGGCTCCGCCACTTTTGTTTTATGCTTGGGCGCGGCAGCCGCATGGCGCGGGCGGGCGGCCTTTTTAGCGCCGATGTCGGGCTTGATCGAGCCGGTTGTTTCTCGCGGCCCTGCGGCGGTCGGCGGGGCATCGGCAGCAGCGGCGGGACCTGCGTCAACCGGCGCCGCCGTCGCCGTCGAGGCGGCATCGGCCGGCGCCGGCGCGGCGGCCGCAGCAGGATCGGGCGAACCCGTTATCTCGGCGGGAGCGGCGGTCTCCATGGGAGCCGCGGCCGCAGCGGGCGTATCCGCGGGCGGCGCGGGCCGCTCGGCCGCGTATGCCGGCGGACTCGCGGGTGGTGCCGTCGGTATCTCCTCCTCGGCGCGGGGTGTCGGCACGGGCGCGACTTCCGCCGTAACTGCCGGCATATCCGGCTCGGCCGGTGACGCGGCTTCCGCGGCGGGCGGCGGGACTTCCGGCACCGCCGGGGCCGCGACCTCCACCGCGGGCGGCGGGACTTCCGGCACCGCCGGGGCCGCGACCTCCATCGCGGGCGGCGTGACTTCCGGCGCCGGCGCGGGAGCAACCTCCACTACAGGGGCCGGGGCGTCCAGGATCGCGTTTGCCGCGGCGGCGGGAGACGGTTCCTCCTCGGGCCCTTGCGCGAAAATCGGCGGCGCCGGGAGATCGCTGGAGCGCGCCAGCACGACCGAAGACTGGTTGGCGAGACGGAAAGCGGCAAACAGGCCGAAGCCGAACATCATGAGCGCGACGGTTGCCACCACCGAGGCGGCGATGAAACGCAAGTTTGGCAGCATGCCGCGTCAGCCCATGACGACTAGCCCCGTTGGCGCGGCCCGCATGGTGCGAAGCGCGTCGGACCCAACGAGGCGTGGTCAGGCTAACTGAGTCGGATAGCCAGCATAAGATTATCTTCTGCGCTGCCGGAATCGGTTACCGGTCGCGCCGCCGACGCGGCGCGCGATCACAGCTCCGGGACGCTGGCGTGCGCCACCGCCAGGCCGTGCGAAGGAGGGCCACCCGCGGACACGTGCCAAGCGGGCTTTCCGGCGTCGTTCACGCCGGACACAAACAATCCCTGCAGCACCTCGCGCTCGATCGGTTTTTGCAGCACCGGCACGTGCGCAAAGCGCGGATCGATGTTTTCCGCGTCGTAGCCGGTGACGAACACGAACGGCACGTCGCGGCGCACCAGCCGCTCGGCCACCGGATAGACGAGGTCGCCGCCGAGGTTGACGTCGAGAATGGCCGCATCGAGCGGTTCGTCGGCGGCGCAGGCGAGCGCCTCGGCCGCCCGATCGAACGGGCCCACCACGCAGAACCCCAGCTCGACAAGCGAATCCCGCATCATCATGGCAACCAGAGCCTCGTCTTCCACCAGCAGAATGCGGTTGCCGTTCACCAGCTTGGGCGCCAGCACCGTATGTTCCTTCTCGCGCTGGACCTGGTCGGCAACTTTGGCCTCTTCCACCTTGTCGCTACGCGGAATCGACATGACGCAATGCAGGCCTTCGGGCCGCCAATCGAACATCGCGCGCCCGCCGAGTTGGCGTTCGATGCTGGCACCGATGACCCTCGTTCCGTACCCCTGCGCGGCAGGTGCCTCGACCGGCGGACCGCCGGTTTCGGACCAATAGAGCGTCAGGCTGCCCGATTTGAGCTCCCAGGCAAAGCGGACGCGGCCCGCGTTGGCGGACAGCGCGCCGTGCTTGGCGGCGTTGGTGGCCAGCTCGTGCAAGGCGAGCGCCAGCGTCTGGGCGGTGGCGGGATGCAGCACGATGTCGGGGCCGCTGACCGTGATCCGTCCGGCTTCGCCGGTGCGATAAGGACCCAACTCCTCGTCCACGAGCTTGCCGAGATCGGCGCCCTGCCAGCGCGAGTGGGACAGCAGCATGTGCGCTCGCGACAGCGCGCGGATGCGCCCCTCCACCGCCGCGACGTACGCGTCGACGCTCTTCGCGCGGGTGAGACGGATGATCGCCTGCACCACGGCAAGGGCGTTGCGGGCGCGGTGATCGACCTCGCGCGCCAGCAGCGACTGGCGTTCCTCCGCCTCCTTGCGATCGGTGATGTCGATGATGACGCCGCTCACGCGGGTAATGCGGCCGTCGGCCCCGGTGCTGGCGGCGGCCGAGCCGATGCACCAGCGCAGTTCGCCGTCCGGACGACGTACGCGGAACTCGGTCTGAAACGTCTGCGCATCCTTGAGCAGATTCTTCCACCCGCGTACGAGACGAACCCAGTCGGCGGCATGAATCAGCGGCCGGACCGCCTCCAGCCCGACGGCGAAGTTCTTCGGATCGACGCCGAAGATGCGGCACTGTCCTTCGTCCCAGGTCGATTCCCCCGTGGCCGCGTCCCACTCCCACGACCCCATCTGGCCGGCGGCGAGCGCGAAGCTGCGCAACCGCTCGCTTTCGAGCAGGCGGGCGGTCGAGGCTTCCAGTTCGGCGGTCCGCTGCGTCACCCGCGCTTCCAGCTCGCGGTTGAGCTGTTCCAGCTGGCGGTTCTTGCGATAAAGCTCGGCGAAGACCCGCACCTTGGCCCGCAGGACCTCGGGAATGACGGGAACCGGAACGTAGTCGACCGCCCCCATTTCATAGCCGCGCAGGCGGTCGACGTCGGACAGGAGGATGGCGGAGATGAAGATGATCGCCGTCTGGCGAAACCGCGGGTGCTCGCGGATCATCGCCGCGAGCTGAAAGCCGTCCAGCTCCGGCATGCAAACGTCGATGAGGACGACGGCGATTTCCCTCTTCAGCAGCAGCTCCAGCGCCTCGCGCGCCGACGCCGCCTTGACGAGATTTTCGCCGAGGTCGCGCAGGATGACCTCGTAGCTGAGCAGCTTCGCCGGCTGGTCGTCGACCAATAGGATGTTGATCTTGTCGTCCGTCATCGCCCGGCTCACCGATGCAGCCACATGCGCAACGCCGAAAGCAACTGCTCGGTGTTGACCGGCTTCGCGAGGTAGTCGGAAGCTCCGGCCGCGAGGCACTTCTCGCGATCGCCTTTCATCGCCTTGGCGGTCAGGGCGACGATCGGCAGCCGGCGGGTGCCGGGCTTGGCACGGATCACCTCCATCGTTCGATAGCCGTCCATTTCCGGCATCATGATATCCATCAGTACGATCGCGATGTCGGGGGTGGATTCGATCAGCTCGATCGCTTCGCTGCCCGTGGTGGCCGCGAGCACCCGCATGCCGCGGCGCTCCAGCACGCTGGAGAGGGCGAAGACGTTGCGGGCGTCGTCGTCGACCAGCAGCACCGATCGGCCGATCAGATCCTCGTCCGAGCTGTTGAGCCGCTCGAGCATCCGCTGCTTCTCGGGCGGCAACTTCGTTACCACGCGATGCAGGAACAGGGCCGTCTCGTCGAGCAGCCGCTCGGGGGATTCGACGCCCTTCACGACGACGCTGCGCGCGATGGTGTGGAGCTGGGCGTCCTCCTCGGCCGACAGCTCGCGGCCGGTGAACACCACGACCGGCACATCGGCGAGGACCGGATCGGCGCCGATCTGCTGCAGCACGTCGAAGCCCGACATGTCGGGCAGCCGCAGATCGAGCACGACGCAGTCGCACGGCTGCTGGCGCAATACCGCGAGCGCTTCGGCGCCGGTGCCCACGGTGACGATCTCGATGTCGTCATAGCCGAGCAGTTCGGTGATGCCCATTTGCTCGGCCGGGTCGTCTTCGACGACCAACAGGCGCTTGCGCCGCGGCTGGGCGTATTCCTTGATGCGCGACAACGCCTCCTGAAGGCCCTTGTGGGTCGTCGGCTTGGTGACGAACGAGAATGCCCCGCGCGCCAAGCCGTGCCGCCGATCCTCGTCGAGGGTGATGATCTGGACCGGGATGTGCCGGGTTGCCGGGCTCTGTTTGAGCTGGCTCAGGACGGTCCAGCCCAGCATGTCGGGCAAGAACACGTCGAGCGATACCGCGGTCGGCCGGTATTGCCGCGCCAACTCGAGCGCGTCGGCGCCGCGCATCGCCACCAGCACCTTGAAGCCCTTGTCGCGCGCGAGATCCACCATGACCCGGGCGTAATGCGGATCGTCCTCGACGATCAGCAAGATGGCGTCGCCCGGCTCGATCTCGAGGCGGTCGTCCGCGACCGCTTCGACCGGCCGTTCCGACAGAGCCCCCGCGAGGAACCCGATCGTCGGCACGGTCGACGGCGCGGCGATCGGCGCGCCCCGGGCCGAGGCCGTCGGCCCGATATATTTGATCGGCAGGTAAAGCGTGAACGTGCTGCCCGACCCGGGCGAGCTGCGCAGGTGAATCTCGCCGCCCAAGAGGTTCGACAGCTCGCGGCTGATGGCGAGGCCGAGACCGGTGCCGCCGTACTTGCGGCTGGTGCTGGCGTCGGCCTGCTGGAACGCCTCGAAGATGATCTTCTGCTTGACGAGCGGGATGCCGATGCCGGTGTCGGAGACCTCGAAGGAAACGACCGCCGGCGCTTGGCTGAGCACCGGGTGATCCGGCGTCCAACCGCTGACCGCGGCGGAAACGTTGAGGCGCACCCCGCCGTGCTCGGTGAACTTGAACGCGTTCGACAGCAGATTGTTGAGCACCTGCTGCAGGCGCTTGGGGTCGGTGACGAGGCTGCGTCCGAGGTGCGGATCGATCTGCATGTCGAACGACAGCTGGCGATCGTCGGCCTGGTGCCGGAACGGCCGTCCCACCATGTCGAGAAGGTTGGAGAACAACACTTCCTCGGCATCGACCGTGACGGTGCCGGATTCGATCTTGGACAGGTCGAGAATGTCGCTGATCAGGTTCAACAGGTCGGTGCCGGCGCCGTGGATGGTGCGGGCGAATTCGACCTGCTTGGGCGTCAGGTTGCCGTCCGGGTTGTCGGAGAGCTGCTGGCCGAGGATGAGGATGCTGTTGAGCGGCGTGCGCAGCTCGTGCGACATGTTGGCGAGGAACTCCGACTTGTACTTCGAGGTGAGCGACAGTTCGGTCGCCTTCTCCTCGAGGGCGCGGCGGGCCTGCTCGATCTCCTGGTTCTTGCGCTCCACCTCGACGTTGCGCTCGGCCAACTGCTCGGCCTTCTGCTCGAGCTGCTCGTTGGTCTGCTGCAGCTCCCTCTGCTGGGACTGCAACTCGCCGGCGAGCTGTTGCGACTGCTTGAGCAGCCCCTCCGTCTGCATCGTCGCCCCGATGCTGTTGAGCACGATGCCGATCGAGGCGGTCAATTGCTCGAGGAAGGCGATCTGCAGGGCGGTGAACGCGCTGATCGATCCGAGCTCGATGACCGCCTTGACCTGGTTTTCGAACAGTACCGGAAGCACGATCACGTTGCGCGGGGCAACCTTGAACGAGGCCGAGCCGATCGGAACCATGTCGTGCGGCATCTCGGTGATCAGCATGCGCCGCTTGTCCGCCGCGCATTGGCCGACAAAGCCTTCGCCGATGCGGACGATCTGCGGATGGCCCGCCGCGCCGTCGTCGGCGAAGGCGGAGAGCAGCTTGAGGTCGGAGGCCTCCTCGCTCTCCGCCTGATAGATGACGCCGATCTGACCGTTGACGAGCGGGGTCAGCTCGCTGAGCAGAAGCCGGCCGACGGTCACCAGATCGCGCTGGCCCTGCAGCATGTTGGTGAACCGCGCGAGGTTGGTCTTGAGCCAGTCCTGCTCGGTGTTGCGGTCGGTGGTGAGCCGCAGGTTGTCGATCATCGTGTTGATGTTGTCTTTCAGCTCCGCGACCTCGCCGCGCGCGTCGACCTGAATCGATCGGGTCAGGTCGCCCTTGGTCACGGCGGTCGCCACTTCGGCGATGGCGCGCACCTGCGTCGTCAGGTTGGCGGCGAGCAGGTTGACGTTGCCGGTGAGGTCCTTCCAGGTGCCGGCGGCGCCCGGCACGTTGGCCTGGCCGCCGAGGCGCCCTTCGACGCCGACCTCGCGCGCGACCGTCGTCACCTGATCGGCGAAGGTCGCCAGCGTGTCGGTCATGTTGTTGATGGTCTCGGCCAGCGCCGCCACCTCGCCCTTGGACTTGACGGTGAGGTTCTGCTTGAGGTCGCCGTCGGCGACCGCGGTGACCACCTTGACGATGCCGCGCACCTGCTCGGTGAGGTTGGCGGCCATCACGTTGACGGTGTCGGTCAGGTCCTTCCAGGTGCCGGCGACGCCGGACACCTGGGCCTGGCCGCCGAGCTTGCCTTCGGTGCCGACCTCGCGGGCGACGCGCGTCACCTCCGAGGCGAAGGCATTGAGCTGGTCCACCATGGTGTTGATGGTGTTCTTCAGCTCGAGAATCTCGCCCTTCACGTCGACGGTGATCTTGCGCGAGAGGTCGCCGCGGGCGACCGCCGTCGTCACCTCGGCGATGTTGCGCACCTGCGTCGTCAGGTTGGCGGCGAGCAGGTTGACGTTGTCGGTGAGGTCCTTCCAGGTGCCGGCGACGCCCGGCACCACCGCCTGGCCGCCCAGCCGGCCGTCGGTGCCGACCTCGCGCGCGACGCGCGTCACCTCGGCGGCGAACGAGCGCAGCTGCTCGACCATGGTGTTGAGCGTCTCCTTGAGCAGCAGGATCTCGCCGCGCACGTCGACGGTGATCTTCTTCGACAGGTCGCCGCCGGCGATGGCGGTGGCCACCTCGGCGATGTTGCGCACCTGCGCGGTGAGGTTCGAGGCCATGAAGTTGACGTTGTCGGTCAGGTCCTTCCACGTGCCGGCGACGCCGGGCACCTGCGCCTGGCCGCCGAGCTTGCCCTCGGTGCCCACTTCGCGGGCGACGCGCGTCACCTCCGAGGCGAAGGCGTTGAGCTGGTCCACCATGGTGTTGATGGTGTTCTTCAGCTCGAGAAGTTCGCCCTTCACGTCGACGGTGATCTTGCGCGAGAGGTCGCCGCGGGCGACCGCCGTCGTCACCTCGGCGATGTTGCGCACCTGGGCGGTGAGGTTGCCGGCCATCGAGTTGACGCTGTCGGTGAGGTCCTTCCAGGTGCCGGCGACGCCGGGCACGTTGGCCTGGCCGCCCAGCCGGCCCTCGGTGCCGACCTCGCGCGCCACGCGCGTCACCTCGCCGGCGAAGCGGTTGAGCTGGTCGACCATCGTGTTGAGCGTTTCCTTGAGCTGAAGGATTTCGCCGCGCACGTCGACGGTGATCTTGCGCGACAGGTCGCCGCCGGCGATGGCGGTCGCCACTTC
>DASZJC010000187.1:0-1775 GCA_035948495.1 Xanthobacteraceae bacterium
CCCGAACGCCTGCAAGGGCTGGCGCAGCGGCATCTCGCGCTCAAGCCCATCGACGTCACCCAGTACGACGCGCTCGACCGGTTGCCCGAGCGTCCGCCGCAGGTCGTGCCGCCCACCGAGGCGGATCCGATCGCCTCCCTCATCGGGCGCGACGGCGGCGACGGCGACGCCATGCCGACCGGCAGCATCCCGGCGCAGGCGCGCGGCCGGTGAGCACCATGCAACCCGCGCCGCCCGGCGAACCCGCGCCCGCCGCCGCGCCGCCGCGCCGCCGCCTGCTGTATCGTCTGCTCTACGGCCGCAACATCGACCGCGGCGCCAAGGCGCAGGCCCGCGTCGGGCTCGCCATCGTCGCCTTCGCGGCGGTCTACGCGGTGATCGCGGTGCGGCTCGTCGCCCTCGCCGTGGTTCACGATCCGCACGGCGCGCGCCGCATCGTCCAGGATGCGGTCGCCACCGCCCGGCCCGACATGCTCGACCGCAACGGCGAAATCCTCGCGACCGACATCAAGGCGCCGTCGCTCTTCGCCGATGCGCGCAAGATCGTCGACGTCGACGAGGCGGTCGAACTGCTCAGCGCGACCCTGCCGGACATCGACGCCGCGGAGGCGCGCGAGCGGCTCGCCTCCAAGCGCGGGTTCGTCTGGCTCAAGCGCGAGATCACGCCCAAGCAGCAGCTCGAAGTGCACCGGCTCGGCATTCCGAGCCTCGGCTTCCTCGACGAGAACAAGCGCGTCTATCCCAACGGCCGCGAAGTCTCGCACGTGATCGGCCACGTCAATATCGACAACCAGGGCATCGCCGGCCTCGAGCGCTGGCTCGACACCCGCGGGCTCGCCGCGCTGCACATGGCGGGGCTTGCGACCGACCGGCTGCAGCGGCCGGTCGAACTGGCGCTCGACCTGCGGGTGCAGCACGCGCTGCGCGACGAGCTTCTCCTCGCCCTCGACAAGTTCAAGGCCAAGGCGACCGCCGGCCTCGTCACCGACGTGCGCACCGGCGAGATCGTCGCCATGGTGTCGGTGCCGGACTACGACCCGAACAACCCGCGCGAGGCGCTTGATCCGACCCGCATCAACCGCCTTACCACCGGCGTCTACGAGATGGGGTCGACCTTCAAGGCGCTCACGCTGGCCATGGCGCTCGATTCCGGCAAGGTAAGCCTCGCCTCCACGTTCGACGCGCGCGTGCCGCTGCGCTTCGGCAAGTTCGACATTCACGATTTCCACCCGCAGAACCGCGTCCTCACGGTGCCGGAAATTTTCACCTATTCGTCCAACATCGGCGCCGCCCGCATGGCGCTCGCGATCGGCGTCGAGCAGCACAAGGCCTTCCTCAAGAAGCTCGGCCAGCTCGACCGCCTGCGCACCGAGCTGCCGGAAAGCGCGGAGCCGCTGGTCCCCAAGCGCTGGGGCGAGCTCAACACCATCACGATCGCGTTCGGCCACGGCCTCTCGGTCGCGCCGCTGCAGTCGGTGATGGCGGTCGGCGCCCTCGTCAACGGCGGGCACCTCATTCCGCCCACCTTCCTCAAGCGCAGCGAGGAGGAGGCGCGCGCGCTCGCCGTCCGGGTCGTCAAGCCGGAGACGAGCGACAAGATGCGCTACCTGATGCGGCTCAATGCCGAGAAGGGCACGGCCACCAAGGCGGACGTGAAGGGCTACTACGTCGGCGGCAAGACCGGCACCTCCGACAAGATCGTCGGCGGGCGCTATTCCAAGACCAAGGTGCTGACCACCTTCATGGCCATCATGCCGGCGGACCGGCCGCGCTAT
>DASZJC010000188.1:0-2415 GCA_035948495.1 Xanthobacteraceae bacterium
CTCACCCGGAAAACTCCGTCTCGTGGCTGATGACGTCGGCGGCTTCCTCGTTGAGCGGCACCGCCTTGCGCTTGGGCTCGGAGAGCGGTGGGTGCGGCAGCGTGTGATAGGGCAGGAGGTCGGCGGTGGGGTAGACGTCGCCCGCCTGCTGCAGGGCGAGCCGCTCGCGGTCGCGCCGGCGAACTTCCTCCTCGACCTCACGCGCGCGCTCGGCGTCGAGCCCGAGCCCTTCGAGCGCGTGACGGCCGAATGCGATCGCGGACTCGAAGGTCTCGCGCATCTCGTAGTCGACGCCCTTGTCGATCAGCTCGAGCGAGTGCACGCGGTCGTACGAGCGCACGAACAATTTGACCCCGGGGAACTCGGCGCGCGCCATCTCGACGATGCGGGTGGCCGCGCGTTTGTCGTCGATGCACACCGCGATTACGCGCGCGTTGCCGGCGCCGGCCGCGCGCAGCACGTCGAGCCGCGTGCCGTCGCCGTAGTAGACCTTGAAGCCGAACCGGCTCGCGTTCTGGATCATGCCGGCGCTCGTGTCGATCGCGGTCACGTCGACCCCCTCGGCCACCAAGCATTGCGAGGCGATCTGGCCGAAGCGGCCGAAGCCGATCACCAGCACCGAGCCGGTGACGCCGTCGAACTCCTCCGGCTCGGGCGCGCTGCCGCGCTCGAGGCGGCGGAGTGCGAGGTCGGCGAGCGCGGCGACCGGCGGCCCGAGCAGCATGGTCACCGCCGCGATCGCGGTGAGCATGCTGCGCTGCTCGCTGCTGAGCACGCCGAGGCTCGCGCCGAGGGGGAACAGCACGAAGGCGAACTCGCCGGCGCCGGTGAGGATCGAGCCGGCGCGCAGCGCGTCGCCGCGGCGCACGCAGGTCATGCCGAACAGTCCCCACACGATCGCCGCCTTGACCGCGGTGATCGCCACGGCGGCGGCGAGGATCAGCCACGGGTGCGCGCGCACCACGTCGAGATCGATGGTCATGCCGACGCTCATGAAGAACAGGGCGAGCAGCAGACCGCGAAACGGCTCGATGTCGGCTTCGAGTTCGTGCCGGTAGTTCGATTCCGCAAGCAGCACGCCGGCGAGGAATGCGCCGAGCGCCATCGACATGCCGACTGCCAGCATCAGCAGCGCCGCCCCGAGCACGACCAGCAGCGCCGCCGCCGTCATCACCTCGCGCGCGCCGGTCTCCGACAGCAGGTGGAACAGCGGATTGAGCAGATAGCGCCCGGCCACCACCACGGCGGCGATGGCGGCGGCGACGAACGCGACCGAGGTGGCGGCGGCGGCAAGGTCGCCGTGCCCGGCGCCGCCCGGCGCGAGCAGCGGCAGGAGCGCGATCAGCGGCACCACCGCCATGTCCTGGAACAGCAGGATGGCGAAGGCGCGCTGGCCGTAGGTAAGGTGCAGGTCGCCGCGCTCCTTGAGGATTTCGAGCGCGACCGCGGTGGCGGAGAGCGCGAGCGCGAGGCCGGCGATCGCCGCGCCGCGCCAGGTGGTGAGCCCGAGCCCCAGCGCCAGCGCGCCGATCACCGCGGCGGTGAGCCCGAGCTGGGCGGCGCCCAGGCCGAAAATGTCGCGCCGCATGGCGATGAGCCGCGACAGCTCCAGCTCGAGGCCGATCACGAACATCATGAGCACGATGCCGAGTTCGGCTATCCCCAGGATCGTCGAGGGTGCGCGGAAGACGCCGATGCCCCACGGGCCGATGATCGCGCCGGCGGCGAGGTAGGCGACGATCGGCGAGAGCCGCAGGCGGCGCGCGATCGGCACGCTCACCACGCAGGCGCCGAGCAGCACCAGCGCGAACGACAGGAAGCCGAGATCCGTCGAGTGCGAGTCCATGGTCGCATTCCTGTAATGGGCCTGCCGCGAGGTATAGCAGAGGATAACAAACGGGCTTCGTCATGCCCCGCGAAGGCGGGGCATCCAGTAAACGTCAACCGAGCAATTGTACCTCTCCGGCCGAGGAGTACTGGGCCATCCGCTTTCGCGGATGGCGACGACCAAGGGATTCCGCGGGCTTATTCCCGCTCAATCCTAACCCGGCGCCGCCTTCACGTAGCGCAGGATGGTGTCGATCACGATCTCGCGCCGGCGCGCCAGCGCCTGCGGGCTTGCCATATCGCGCTTGAAAATGCGCGAGAAGGTGGCGCGGTTGGCGACGTTGAAGAAGCACAGCGCGCTGATCGACATGTGCAGGTCGATCTCGTCGATGCCGTCGCGGAACACACCCGCCGTCCGTCCGCGCCGATAGATGTCGCGCAAGGTCGCGATCGCCGGAAAGTTAAGCTCCTCGAGATTGCTCGAGCGGGCGAGGTGGACGCCCTTGTGGATGTTCTCGACCATGACCAGGCGGATGAAGCCCTCGTTGGCGTTCTGATAGTCGAAGGTGAAGCCGACGAGGGTGCGCA
>DASZJC010000189.1:0-10061 GCA_035948495.1 Xanthobacteraceae bacterium
CCCTCGGGCAGCGCCGGGTCGGCCGGGTCGATCGCCGCACCGGCCCAGCGCATCGACGCATTGGGATCGATCGGCGCCTCGAGATCCTCCCCGAGGGCGGCGCCGAGGGCTGCTTCGAATCCCTTCTCGACGGTCACCAGATCGAGCGCCGGCGGCCACATCCTCTGCGCTTCGAGCCCGAGCAGCCGCGCCAGGGTCCTCCCCTCGCCATCAAGGCGCTGCAGCCGCCGCTCCGCCTGGTCGAACGGGGCGCGCGCCGCATCGAGCCCCTGGCGGGCCGCCGAATGGGCGGCCTCGGCGCGCAAGGCCGCCGCCTCCGCCTCCGCGACCGCGCCCTGCGCCGCCTCGACCGCCTCCGCGAGCGCGGCGAGGTCCGGCCTGCCACCCGGGCGGTCGAGGCTCGCAAGCTCATTCTCCACTTCGCCGATCTGCCCCTCGAGCCTTATCAGCCGCTCGGAATGCTCGCGCACCGCCCGCTCGAGCTGGTTGCGCCGTGCGGTCAGGTCGGCGAGGGCGCCGGTGAGGTCGCCGAAGGTCTTTTCCCCGGCCGCGAGCGCCGCCTCGGCGGCGCCGACCCGCTCCGACACGGCGCGCTCGCGTTCGCCCGCCGCGTCGGCCTCGCGCACCAGCGCCGCGTCCTCCTGGTCGAGCCGGTCGAGCGCCGCCTGCGCGTCCGCCGCCAAGCGCCGCTCGCGCGCGGCGTCCTCGTCCAGCTGGATCAGCCGGCGGTCGAGTTCGGCAATGCGCTCGTTGGCGCGGGCCTCCTCACGGTCGAGCGTCTCGCGCGCGATCACCAGCCGCTGCAGCGCCGCCGCGGCGCGCGTCTCGGCTTCGCGTAGAGCCGGCAGGGAGGCGGCCGCCACCACCTGGTTCCTGGCAGCCTGCGCCTGGGCGGCGGTCGCATCGGCGACGACGCGCACGCTCGCCGCCTGCGCCTGCCCGGCCGCTTCGACTTCGGCATTCGCCCCGACCCAGCGCAGGTGGCACAGCAGCGCCTCGGTCTTGCGCAGCTCGGCGGCGACCGCCCGGTAGCGCACTGCCTGGCGCGCCTGGCGCTTCAACGCGTCGATCTGCGCGGCAATTTGCGCAATCACGTCTTCGAGCCGGGCGAGGTTCTGCTCGGCGCCGTTGAGGCGCAGTTCGGCCTCATGACGCCGCGCGTGCAGGCCGGCGATGCCCGCCGCCTCCTCGAGCACGCGCCGGCGCTGCGAGGGCTTCGCCTGGATGATCTCGCCGATGCGTCCCTGGTGCACCAGCGCCGGCGAGCGCGACCCGGTCGAGGCGTCGGCGAACAGGAGCTGCACGTCGCGCGCGCGCGCCTCGCGGCCGTTGACCCGGTAGATCGACCCTTGCTCGCGCGCGATCCGCCGCGACACTTCGAGGCTTTCGTGCTCGTTGAACTGCGCCGGCGCCGTGCGGTCGGCGTTGTCGAGGAACAGCATCACCTCGGCGTGGTTGCGCGCCGGCCGGTTGGCGCTGCCGGTGAAGATCACCTCGTCCATGTCGGCGGCGCGCATCGCCTTGTGCGATGCCTCGCCCATCACCCAGCGCAGCGCCTCGACCAGGTTCGACTTGCCGCAGCCGTTGGGGCCGACGACGCCGGTGAGCCCGTCGTCGATGTGGAAATCGGTCGGCTCGACGAACGACTTGAAGCCGATGAGCCGCAGGCGCGTGAGTTTCATGAGCCGGCGCTCTTCATACCTCCCCCCGTAGGGGGGAGGTCGATCGCGCGAAGCGCGATCGGGTGGGGGTCTCTTTTCGCCAATCCAACGGCTGAGGTTTCACCCCACCCCGTCGCCGCGCTGCGCGCGCCGACGACCCTCCCCGTGCAGGGGAGGGATGGCCGTGCGCGCAAGACTCCTTCCGCGCTCGGCGTACGGTGATTCGTCGTCGAGGACTGCCGCATCGCGCGGGACAATGAATCGGCGACGCCCTCAGGGCAATATTGCGGGCGGGCTTTTGCGCAAAATTTCAGCCGCATTGCACCGCAGCAACGGTCATGCGGGGGCGCCCGGGCGCCACCCGCCGGGGCAAAAAACCCTTGTCAGCTCTTGAGATAGCTGTCGATCTGCTTGCCCAGATCGGCCGCCGTGGGATTGCCGCTGTATTTCTGGCCGTTGATGAAAAACGTGGGCGTTCCGGACACCCCGAACTTCTCGGTTGCCCGCTCACGCACCCATTTCACCCCGTCCTCGACCTTCTGATTCGCCAGGCAGGCTTCGAAGCTCTCCTTGGTGAAGCCCGCCTGCTTGGCGATCGCCATCAGCGGCTCGAGCGGCTTCTGCACCACCCATTCGCGCTGCTTCTCGAACAGCGTGTCGACCATGGGGAAGAATTTGTCGTCGCCCGCGCACCGCGCCAGCATGAATCCGGCGACGTCGAGAGCATTGAGCGGGAACTCGCGGAAGATGAAATGCACCTTCCCGGTGTCGATATATTTCGATTTGATCTCCGGGAACTGATTGATGAAAAAATCCGAGCAGTGCGGGCAGGTCACCGCCGCGTATTCGATCAAGGTGACCGGCGCTTTCGGGTCGCCCAGGGCCTGCTCGCCCAGCGGGCTCGGCTCCATCAGCTCCTCGTTCGTGACATCCGCGCGGGCCGGCCGCACCAACCCGAAGCCGCTCGGCCGGATGGCGAGGACGGCGCCGGCGAGCGCCAGGAGCGCCGTTCCTGCACATAATTCGCGACGCGTCACGCGCACGGGCATCTCCTCTCAACGACGGGCTTCGATGTGCGGTCGCTAGCGAAAAACCGCCACTGTGGCAAGGTTATGCCGCAGCGCGGTCACGTTCGCTTGATCGCCGCGCCCAGCCGGGCGAGCGCGTTGCGCAGGTCCTCGTCGGCAACGTCGAGCGTGGCGGCAAGCCGCGCGGTCAGTTCCGGGTCCGGCGGCGGGCGAACGGGCGGGGCGGCACGCCGCGCCAGGGGGGCTTGGCGCAATGCCAGGCGGCCGACCGCGCGCCAGCCGAAGAAGCGGTTGACCCGCTCGAGGATCACCGGCGAGAGGTGCTGGATTTCGATCGCGACCGGGCCTTCGACACGCAGGATCAGGGTCGCCGGTTCCGGCGCCTCCATGTCGCCGCCGCGCGGCCATTTGATCCGCATCGGCTCGCAATGGGCCGCGATCTCCGCGCCGACGATGTCGTTCCAGTGAGTGACGAGTTCCGTCGACGCGAACCCCTGGCGGGCAAACGTGTCGGCGAGCGTGCGCCGCACCAGATCGGCGAGCGGCCGCGCTTGCATCCTACCGGGCTTGTTCATGGGCCGGGGCTCTGCCAGAGGTCGGCCATGACGGTAGCAGCGAGGCCCAGGCGGAGGAAGGGTCGCAAAGAGCCGAGCCCCGCGGCGCTGCTCGCCTGGTACGACCGCCACCGGCGGGCGCTGCCGTGGCGCGCCCCGCCGGGCGGGGTGTCCGATCCCTACCGGGTGTGGCTCTCCGAGATCATGCTGCAGCAGACGACCGTGAAGGCGGTCGCGCCCTATTACGCGCGGTTCCTCGAGCGGTGGCCGAGCATCGAGGGGCTTGCCGCAAGCGCGCTCGACGACGTGCTCAGGGCCTGGGCCGGGCTCGGCTACTACGCGCGGGCGCGTCACCTGCATGCCTGCGCCCGCGCCGTGGTCGAGCGCCACGGCGGGCGGTTCCCCGACGATGTCGCCACCCTCGCCAAGCTGCCGGGCATTGGCCCGTACACGGCGGCTGCGATCGCCGCGATCGCCTTCGGCAAGCGCGCGACCCCGGTCGACGGCAACGTCGAGCGGGTGGTGGCGCGGCTGTTCGCGGTCGAGGCGGCGCTCCCGGCCGCCAAGCCGGACATCCGCCGCCTCGCCGAGGGCATCACCCCGGCCGAGCGCCCCGGCGATTTTGCCCAGGCTTTGATGGACCTCGGCGCGACCATCTGCACGCCGGTGCGGCCTGCCTGTGCGCTCTGCCCCTTAAACGACGCCTGCGCGGCGCACCGGCTGGGATCGGCCGAGACTTTTGCGCGCAAGTCGCCGAAGCCCGAAGGGCGGCTGCGCCGCGGCGCCGCGTTCTGGGTCGAGCGCGCGGATGGCGCAGTGCTGGTGCGCACGCGGGCCCTGCGCGGCCTCCTCGCCGGCATGACCGAGGTGCCGACGAGCGAGTGGACGCATGAGTTCGACCAAGCCACCGCGCTGCGCGCCGCGCCGCGTTTGTCAAACGGGAAGAGGATGCCTGCCTGGCGCAAGCTGCCCGGCAAGGTCACGCACGTCTTCACCCATTTCCCGCTCGAGCTTGTGGTCTACGCGGCCGCCGTTTCGGTGGACACTCGTGCGCCGCCCGGGACGCGTTTCGTTCACCGCGCGGGCCTCGATGGCGAAGCCTGGCCGAGCCTCATGCGCAAGGTGATCGCGCTGGTCCTGGACCGGCCGTCCCGCGCGGCTTCGCAATTGTTACGATTTTAATCGCCTTCTTGACGCGCCATTCACCCGGTGCGGGCCGCGCGCCGCGACGATAACGTTCCGCAAAGCTCGCTCGGCGAGGATCGCGGGAACAAACGGGGCTTGTGATATGCTGATCTGGTTGAAACGAGCGTCGGCGCTCGTCTGTTTTGCCGCCGCCCTGGCATGCTCGCAGCCTGTCTCGGCGCAATCCCCCGGCGTGACCCCGGCGGCCACGCGGCTGCTCTCGCAGCGCCTGACCGCGGGCATGACTCTCGACAAATATCTTCAAGCTCTGCGTGCGCAATTCCGCGCGGCCAGCATCAACGGTCAGACCATCTCCGAGGCGGACATGCAGCTTCACACGCGGATGGCGGCTGCATTCATCCGCTCCACCGCGTTGATGATGATCATGGCTGCCGATCTCGATGGAGACGGCGTGGTGACCGAGGACGAGCTCCGCCAATTCGTCCGTTACCAGCATCGTATGGAGATGAGCGCGCCCGGCGCGCGCGGGGCATCCGTGGAAGAGCGCGTCGAAGCCGAAGTGCGTAAGTTCATGGAGGCGGATACTGATCACGACGGGAAGATCACGCTTGCCGAGGCCTTGGGCTACGCCAAGTCGCGTCCCGAGTTTTCTCGCGTGCCTTTCAACGCGCTTGTCGAGCGTGCGCGCGAGTTCATGGCGTTCGATGCCAACGGCGACGGTGTCGTCACGCTCGCTGAAGTCGAGGCGGCGGGTGAGGCCTTCTTCCGCACCATAGATGCCGACGGCGACGGCGTCGTCTCGGCGGAGGAACTCACCTCTCTTCGTCAGCGCTCCGTCGAACCGACGCCGGCAGTGCGCCGCTCCGCTGAAGAAGCGGCTGCGCGACGCGAGGCGCAGCGCCATGACGCGGAAGCCGCGCGCGCCCGCAAGGAAGCGGATGAGCGGGCTCAGTGCGCGATGCCGAAGGTCTCCGAGGAGGCGCGCGTGATGTTGCTCGGTGCCCGCGAGAGCGAGGCGGTTTCGACCGTCACCATCGGCTCGCAGGACACCGCGGTCGGAACCGGCGGCATCGTGGTCGAGCCCGGCGCCGAACCGCTCTATCTCGTGGTCCTCACGCGCGAGGCGACAATCTGGCGGGTAACAGGCGCGGTCGAACGGGTCGAACGCCTCGTGCTCGCCGGGGATAGCGCGACCCTCGGGGCTACCGGCCTGCCCGCCGAGCGGGTCAGCTTCCTGGGTCGTGTCAGCTGCATCCGTCATTTTACCGACGTGCCTTCGACCCACGCGGCAGCCGCGGCGGCAGCCGTCAAACGCGAGACCGGCAAGGAACCGGCGCTCGTGAAAGGCCGCTACAGCGTTTCCGATTTTATCGTGCCGTCCGGCGAGGCACGCACGCAGCGGCCAGCCCAGCGAACGCCGGTCACAGTGCAAAGCGAAGGCGGGAGTCTGCGCATCGAGACCGGTCGCTCCACCGTCGTCCAGAAAGACGCTAACACGCTCGTCATCGAAAACGGCGGAAGCAGCGTCACGGTGCGAACGGGTCCGACCAATCTGCGCGAGGAAATGCTGCGCACGAGCCCGGGCGGCGTCGTGGACATCGATCCCGCCGCCGTCGTGTCGAGCAAGCCGGCGGAGCGTTACCAGGTTTTGCCCGGGATCGCCGGGCTGCAGCAGCTCGTGGAATCAGGTGCGGTGTCGCAAAACGGGCGGGACGAATATCTCATCAGGCAGAAGATTCGCTTGCCTCCCGAACTCCATGGCGCCGTGAAATTCCTGTTGTTGCGTGGCGTGCCGGCGCCCGATGGCGAGGTCGACCGTTCGTGTGTGATCTCCGAGGAGACCGGGGAGCGGCTGAACGGAAAACAGCCCTGCCGCTGACCTACGCGTCCGCCATCTCCGCGCGGAATTGCGCCCGCAGCGCATCGATCGAGGTGAGGCCGCGCCGGGTCTCCACGTGCCAGAAGGTCCAGCCGTTGCAGGCTTCGAGCCCTTGGGCGACCGCGCCCACGCGGTGGATCGAGCCCACCACGTCGCCGAGCGCCACCGCGCCGTCGGGGCGTACCAGGGCGGCATGCCGGCGGCGGACGTCGACCAGCCGCTGGCCGGCGGCCACGAACCCGCGCTCGACCAGCGCCGCGAACGGCACCCGCGGCGCCTCCCGCGCGGTCTGGAACGGCTCGAGCGTCGCCTGCGGCAGCGGCGTGACCGCCGCGATGCGCTTTTCCGCGGCCCGCGCGTAGCTTCGGTCGCGCTCGATGCCGATGAACGACCGGCCGAGGCGTTTCGCCACCGCGCCGGTGGTGCCGCTGCCGAAAAAGGGGTCGAGCACCACGTCGCCCGGCCGCGACGCGGAGAGGATCGCGCGGGTGACAAGGGCCTCCGGCTTTTGGGTCGGATGCAGCTTGCTGCCGTCCGCTTGCTTGAGCCGCTCCTCGCCGGTGCACAACGGGATCGTCCAGTCGGAGCGGACCTGAACGTCCTCGTTGCCGGCCTTGAGGGCCTCGTAATTGAACGTATAGCGGCTCGCCTGGTCGCGCGCCGCCCAGATCAGCGTTTCGTGCGCGTTGGTGAAACGCCGGCCGCGGAAATTCGGCATCGGGTTCGACTTGCGCCATACAACGTCGTTGAGAATCCAGAAGCCGAGGTCCTGGAGGATGGCGCCGACGCGATAGATGTTATGGTAGGAGCCGATAACCCACAGGGTGCCGGCGGGTTTGAGCGCGCGGCGGCAGGCGGCGAGCCAGGCATGGGTGAAGGCGTCGTAGTCGGCAAAGCTGGCGAACTTGTCCCAGTCGTCGTCGACCGCTTCGACGCGCGAGTCGTCGGGGCGCTTGAGGTCGCCCCTGAGCTGCAGGTTATAGGGCGGATCGGCGAAGACGAGGTCGATCGAGGCTGCCGGCAGCGCGGTCATTTCGGCGACGCAATCGCCGACGATGATCCGGCCGGAACTGGTTGCCTGAAGCGGAGCGCGGGGCGCCGTACCGGGCGCCCCGCGACGCGACACACGCATGACTCAGAACTCTACGAACTCTGATCACTCGGAGACGCGGTCGGCGACGCGAGACCTACAACCGACAAGGCGTATCTTGCCGGCGCAAGGTAAATAAGTTCTCACTTATCCCGGCTAAATCGAAATCATTCGGCGATGGCGCGTAAACCGTTTGGAAACTATATGGACGGCGGGGGCGCGGTGAGGACGGCCTGACATGCGTACCGACGACTGGCGAACGAGCGACAACGTCGAGGACCGCCGCGACGAGGGCGATGGCGGCGGAGGCGGTGGATTCGGCCTGCCGATCGGCGGCGGCGGATTGGGCATCGGCGGCCTCGTCGTGCTCGGCCTCATCGGCTGGGCGCTCGGCATCGACCCGCGCCTGCTGATCGGCGGGGGCGAAATCCTCACCCGCAATTCCCCGTCCTATCAGCAGCCCTACCGGCCGCCGATCCAACGCCGACCGGCGTCGCGAACCGGCCAGCCGACCGATGCCGCCGGCAAGTTTGTCAGCAAGGTGCTCGCCCAGAACGAAGATCGCTGGCGGGAGATTTTTCAGCAGTCGAATAGGCGCTACCAGGCGCCGCACCTGGTGCTGTTCCGCGGCCGCACGTCTTCCGCCTGCGGCCTTGCCCAGTCCGCCATGGGGCCGTTCTATTGTCCGAGCGACAAGAAGATCTACCTCGACACGTCGTTCTTCGGCGAACTCGAGCGCCGGTTCCACGGCTGCAGCGGCAAGGCCTGTCAGTTCTCCCAGGCCTATGTGATCGCCCACGAATACGGACACCACGTGCAGAACCTGCTGGGCATCCTGCCCAAGGTGCAGCAGATGCAGCACGGCGTGGTGCGGACCGAGGCCAACCGCCTGCAGGTGCGCGTCGAGCTGCAGGCCGACTGCCTCGCCGGCGTCTGGGCGAACCGGCAACAGCAGAAAGAGGCGTTTCTCGATCCGGGCGACGTCGAGGCGGGGCTCACGACCGCGTCGGCGATCGGGGACGATCGCCTGCAGCGGCAGGCGCGCGGCACCGTCATGCCCGACAGCTTCACCCACGGCTCGTCCGAGCAGCGCGTGCGCTGGTTCAATACCGGATTCAAGAACGGCACGGTGGAGGGCTGCAACACCTTCGCGGCCGCCAAGCTGTGAGTTGCTGACGGAGGCTTCGGCGTCATGGCCGGGATCGACGAAACGAAGCCGTTCGTTGCGCTGAAGATCGCGGTGCTGACCGTGTCGGACACGCGCGACCTTGCCGACGACAAATCGGGCGCGACCCTCGTGGGCCGCATCGAAGCGGCCGGCCACGCGGTCGCCGGCCGTGCCATCGTCACCGACGACGTCGCGGCGATCCGCGCCCGGGTCAAGGCCTGGATCGACGATCCCGCCGTCGATGTCGTCATCACCACCGGGGGCACCGGCTTTACCGGCCGCGACGTGACGCCGGAGGCGGTCGAGCCGCTGTTCGAGAAGCGCATGGACGGCTTCTCGACCGTCTTCCACATGGTGAGCTTCGACAAGATCGGCACCTCGACGGTGCAGTCGCGCGCCACCGCGGGCGTCGCCGGCGCGACCTATATCTTCTGCCTGCCGGGTTCGCCCGGCGCCTGCCGCGACGCCTGGGACGGCATCCTCAAGGACCAGCTCGACTACCGCCACCGGCCGTGCAACTTCGTCGAGATCATGCCGCGCCTCGACGAGCATTTGCGCCGAGGGAAAGCGCGCATTTCGTAGGGTGGGCAAAGCGCGCGCAGCGCGCGTGCCCACGCGTTTGTTGATTCTGCGCGAAGCGTCGCAGACTACGCTCGCGACGCGTCGCGCCGCTGTTGCAATGTCGGACCATCCGCGTGGGCAAGCGGCGCGAAGGCACGCCGCTTTGCCCACCCTATAGCCTACAACCCCAAGTCCCAATTCTGGCCGACGAGGTCGTGGCCGAAGCTGTGATGCTTCTCTTCCTGCACGAGGCGGAAGCCGGCTGTCTCGTAAATGCGCCGCGCCGCCACCAGAACGTCGTTCGTCCATAACGTCAGCGTGCGATAGCCGCACGACCGGGCGAAGCGGATGCATTCGGCAACAAGGCGGGCACCGATGCCCAGCCCGCGCGCCTGCGGCTCGACCAGCAGCAGGCGCAGCTTGCCGACCTCCTCCGACTGCTTGACCAGGAACACCGAGCCGACCGGCGCGCCGTCGATTTCGGCGATCCAGCAGCGCTCGCGCCTGGGATCGAAATTCCGGATGAAGGCCGCGACGATCTCCGCGACCAGCGCCTCGAACTCCATGTCCCAATTGTATTCCTGCGCATAGAGCGCGCCGTGCCGGCTCACCACCCAGCCCATGTCGCCGGGCTGATGCGGGCGCAGCAGACAGGGCGGCGCATCGGCGGGCCGTTCGCCGAGCAATCGCTCGACCGCCGCCATGGCCTCGATCAGCCGCGCCCGCCCGCCGTCGCCGAGCCGGCCGAGCATGGCGGCGACTTCGTCGTGGGAGCCGCGGTCGAGCGGCGCAAATGTTTGTCGCCCGGCCGGCGTGAGCGAGAGGTGGCTTTGCCGGCCGTCCTTGTCCGACGGCGTGCGGGCGATCAGCCCGCGCTGCCCGAACGCGCGCAGGATTCGGCTGAGATAGCCGGGGTCGAGCCCGAGGTCGCGGGCGATTTCGGCCGCGGTCGGAGCGGCGCGGTTGGCAAGCTC
>DASZJC010000190.1:0-6359 GCA_035948495.1 Xanthobacteraceae bacterium
GCGAAGTAATAGTCGACGCCGTACTTGAAGGTGACGCGCACGAACGACAGGCCGTAGAAGGAGGTTGAGCGGATGTTGTCGACGCCGGGCGTAGGCGCGAGCCCGACCTCCATCGGGATGGTGTAGTAGCGCTCCATCTCCTCGGCGGAGAGGCCCGCGGCCTGCGCGGTGATCTCCAGGATCACCGGCGCCGGATCCGGATAGGCCTCGATGTTGAGCTTGGCGAAGGCGATCAGCCCGCTGCCGACGAACACCAGCAGGCACACCAGGACGATCGGGCGCCGCGTCAAGCCGAACGTGAGTATGGACTTGATCACGGACTGTGCCTCTATCGGCTCAGGCGCGCGCGCCGAGCGAGCTTGTCAGCGGGATGCGCTCGTGAGCGCGTTGCTCAGAAACAGGGCGCCGTCGGTGGCGACGAGTTCGCCGGGCTGCAGGCCCTCGAGAATTTGATGGTATCCGTCGCGCTGCAGGCCGATCTTGACCGTGCGCTTGACGAAGTGGCGGCGATCGGTCGTGACCCACACGATCATCGTGCCGTCGCCTTCGCGCACGACCCCGTTGAACGGGACGGCGACCGACCGCACGGGGTCGCCGGTGCGGATGACGAAGATCGCGAACATGCCGGAACGCAGCTCGTGCCGCGGATCGTCGATCTCCGAGCGGATCAATTCGCGATGGGTGTTCGGGTCGACCATCGCCGAGATGGTGGAAATGCGCCCTTCGAACACGCGGCCGGGATAGGCCTTGACCTTGACCGTGACCTGCTGCCCCACCTTGAGCGCCGGAATGTCGGTCTCGGCGACGTTTGCCAGCATCCACATGGTCGAAATGTCGGTGACCGTATAGGGCGCGGGCGGGTTGGCCGGCTGCACGAAGAGTCCCGGCGCCGCGTTGCGCGCGGTGACGCGGCCGGCGATCGGGCTCGGCACCAGCAGCACGGGGTCGAGGCGGCGCTCGGCCACGATGCGGTCGATTTCGGCGTCGGTCTTGCCGAACAGCCGCACGGAATCGCGCGCCGCCTTGAGGGCGCCCTCGGCGGTCTGCTGGTCGGAGGTCGCCTGCTCCAGATCCTTCTGGGCGATCGCCCGGGTCTCGTAGAGCCCTTGGGCGCGCTTCAAGGCACGGATGGTCAGGTCGAGCACTCCCGCCGCGGCGATCAACGTCGATTCCGCCTGGATGAGGTCGGGACTGTCGATGGTGAACAATCGCTGCCCCTTGGCCACTTCGTCGCCGACCTTCGCGAACAGCTCGATGATGCGGCCCGGATAGTTCGTGAACACCTGGACCGACATTTCCTCGTTGAAGTCGATGCTGCCGACCGCGTCCTTCTCGATCGGGAACAGGCGCTCCCCGACCGGCTCGACCTTGACCGACGCCAATTGCGTTTCCGAGAGCGCGACGCTTTGCGCGGTGAGCGGATCGCCCGACCCCGGGTTCGATACCGTCGGCGTCGCCGGGTTGGTGTTCTCGGTCGTGGCGTTCGCGCTTGTCGCCGCCAGCGTCAGCCGCAGCCAGTCGGCGAAGAAAATGCCGACGCAGGCACCGGCGACGATGAGCACCAGTGCGGCCGCGAGAGCCGCGGCGAGTTTCGTCGTCCGCCTGTCGAAACGCATGGTTGGACCGCGGTAAAAGGTCGTTTAAGCCGACGCGACGATGCCCATGACGCGGATCGCGGGTCTACTGTGACGAATCACAGTTCCACGGCAGGCCGGTCGCACCTAGCATAGAGGGTCGGGCTTCGATATGAAGGCGGGCGGAGCGGCGGGGGTCGCTCCGGGGGAAACAATGTCCTCGCGTCTTGTTCCCGTTGTCGTCTGGTTGACGGCCGCGACCCTGGTCGGCGGCTGCGCCGTGGGCCCGGATTTCGAGCGTCCCGCCGCCCCGGATGCGGAACGCTATACGCGCGAGCCCCTTGGCGCCGGGACCGCCTCGGCACCGATCGCCGACGGGCAGGCCCAGAAGTTTGTCAACGATCTCGAAATTCCGAGCCAATGGTGGACGCTGTTCCGTTCGCCCGGTCTCAATGCCCTGATCGTGCGGTCGATCAAGTCCAATCCCAGCCTGGAGGCGGCGATCGCCGCCATGCGCGTCGCCCAGGAGACCACCCGCGCGCAGGAGGGCAAGTTCTTTCCGCTCGTTCAGGGCAACTTCATGCCGACCCGGCAGCACGTCGCGCAAAGCCTCTCCTCACCGCTCGCCTCCGGCGACCTGACGTTCAATCTGTTCACCGCTCAGGCGCTCGTGTCGTATACGTTCGACGTGTGGGGGCTCAATCGGCGACTGGTGGAGTCGCTGCAGGCGCAGGCCGACTCCCAGCACTTCGTGGTGGAAGCGGCCTACCTCACGCTGACCTCGAACGTGGTCACGGCGGCGATCCAGGAGGCGTCGCTGCGCGAGCAGATCAGCACCACGGTCCAGTTGATCAACATCAACTCGAAGATGCTCGACACGCTGCGCCGCCAGTTGGCGCTCGGGCAGGTGACGCGGATCGACGTGGCGGCGCAGGAAGCCGCGCTGGCGCAGGTCGCGGCGACCTTGCCGCCGCTGCGCAAGGCGCTCGCGCAGCAGCGTGACCTGCTGGCGGCCCTCTCCGGCCGCTTCCCCAGCGAAGAGCCGCCGGAGAAATTCACCCTGGCGCGGCTGCATCTGACGCGGGATCTGCCGGTCACGGTGCCGTCCAAGCTGATCGAGCAGCGTCCCGACGTGCGCTCGTCGGAAGAGCTGCTGCACTCCTCGGCCGCCCTGGTCGGCGTCGCTATTGCCAACATGCTGCCGAGCTTCACGGTCAACGCCACCGGCGGCTATACCTCGACGCAGCTCGCCGGCTTGGTCTCGCCCGAAAACCTGTTCTGGAGCGTGGCGGGCAGCGCGACGCAGACGGTGTTCGACGCCGGCACCTTGCTGCACGAAAAGCGCGCCGCCGAGGCCGCCTACGATCAGGCGGCCGCGCAATATCGCAGCACCGTCATCGCCGCCCTGCAAAATGTCGCCGACGCGTTGCGCGCGATCCAGCAGGATGCCCATGCCCTCAAGGCGGCGGTCGACTTCGAGCGCGCCGCCAAGATCAGCCTCGACCTCGTAACCCAGCAAATGCTGACCGGCTACGCGAACATCCTGTTGCTGCTCAATGCCCAGCAGACCTATCTGCAGGCGAGGCTTGCGGTGGTCCAGGCGCAGGCCGCGCGCTTGGCCGATACGGCCGCCCTGTTCCAGGCGCTCGGGGGCGGTTGGTGGAACCGGGCCCCCGACTCGCCGACGCAACCGGTCTGGGTGGGCTCGGACGTGCAGCCGATCGGCACGTTCGCGCCGAAGCAGCCGGCGCCGTGGCAGCCCGCTCCGCCGGAAGCGGCGCCGGCGCGGTGAGGACGGGAGGCAGATTTCAGTTTTGGCCTTCGGAAAATCGCGCAATGATGAAAGCGGAACGGCAGGGTGTCAGGAATCGAGCGGTGCGCAAGTCATAAGAGCGCTGTCCTCGACGCGCGCTGATGGGGGCATGGGGGGCAACATGCGCATGCTACGGAACGCGACGATCGGGATCGCCGCCGTCGTGCTGGCAGCGCTGGCGCCCGTTCCGGCGCGCGCCATCGACGAAATCCAGGTCTACAATGCCGCTATCGCGGAAGTCGGCCAATGGACGATCGAGCAGCATCTGAATTACACGTGGTCGGGGCACACCCAGCCCGATTTCCCCGGCGGGCTCATTTCCAATCATAGCCTGCAGGGCACGCCGGAACTTGCCTACGGCCTCGCCGATTGGTGGGAAATCGGCTTCTACGCCCCGTTCGCCGTCACGGCCGACGGTCAATTCCTTTCCGATGGGGCCAAGATCCGCAGCCTGTTCGTCGTTCCCAATGCGGACAAGCGGAACTTTTTCTATGGCGTCAATTTCGAGCTCGGCTATCAAACGCCGCCGTTCGCGCAGACCCGCTACGCGCTGGAGATCAGGCCGATCATCGGCGTGCGCAACAAGGAATGGGAATTCATCGTCAATCCGATCGTCGACTTGAGCTTCGGCGATTACGGCGCGCAGAACTTCGCGCCGGCGGCGCGCCTGGCGCGCAATCTCGGCGAGGACCGTTTCATCGGCGTAGAGTATTACGCGGACTTCGGCCAGATCGGAAACTTCTCCTCGCTGCCGGAGCAGAGCCACCAACTATTCGCCGTTACGGATTTCAAGGTCGACAAATTCGACGTTGAACTCGGCGTCGGCTATGGCCTGACCGCCGGATCGGAGCGGCTCGTCACCAAGGCCATCGTCGGCTACGCCTTCCCGGTTCCCGGACAAAACAAAGGTTCGAGCGACACCGGAGCGACGACCATGTCGATGGCCAACCCGCTCGCGCGGCAGTCGCCGGCGCCGTGGCCGTCCGCCGTGCGGTGACGTCGCATACCGGTAACGTCGCGGCTCCTGCCGGGCCGCTACTGCACGGTTTCGCCATGCAGGTTGACGTCGAGACCTTCGACCTCCACTTCCCTGCTCACCCGCAGCCCGATGAAAACATCGACGAGCTTGAGGATGATCAGCGAAACGATGGCGTCATAGACCGCGACCACCAGAACGCCCTTGATCTGATTGATCACTTGGAGGCCGTTGCCCTCGATCCATCCCGACGTTCCGCCGTACTCGTGAATGGCGAACACGCCGGTGAGTATGGCGCCGGTGGCGCCGCCGACCGCGTGCACGCCGAAGCAGTCGAGTGCGTCGTCATAGCCGCAGGCGGCCTTGAGCCAGGTCACCGCGGCATAGCAAATCATGCCCGCGGCGACGCCGATCACGAGCGAGCCGACCGGACCGACGAACCCCGAAGCGGGCGTGATGGCGACGAGGCCGGCCACGGCCCCCGAGCAGATGCCGATGAGCGTCGCCTTGCCGCGGTGCGCCCATTCGAAGAACATCCACGCGAGGCCCGCCGTCGCGGTGGCGAGCTGGGTGACGGTCATCGCCATGCCGGCCTGCATGCCGGCGGAGACGGCGGAGCCGGCATTGAAGCCGAACCAGCCGACCCACAGCAGCGATGCGCCGATGAAGGTGAGCACGACGTTGTGCCCGGGAGCCGTATCCGCGCGCCGGCCGAGCATGAACGCGCACATCAGCCCGGCGACGCCGGAATTGACGTGCACTACGGTCCCGCCGGCAAAATCGAGCACCTTGGTCCAGGCCGCGTCATTGCTGCTGTTGAGGAAGCCGTCCGGTCCCCACACCCAGTGCGCGACCGGCCCATAGACGAAGATCGCCCATAGGCCGATGAACCACAGCATGGCCGAGAACTTCATGCGCTCCGCAAAGGCGCCGGCAATCAGCGCCGGCGTGATGATCGCAAAGGTCATCTGGAAACAGATGTAGACGCTCTCGGGGATGGTCGGCGCCAGCGAGTTCGGATTGCCGATCCCCTTGGCGATGTCGCTTACGATCCCCTGCAGGAACGCGCGGCTGAGCCCGCCGATAAACGGCGTCCCCTCGGTGAACGCCGTACTGTAGTTGACGATCGCCCACAACACCGTGATCAGGCAGGTAATCGCGAAGCTCGTCATCACGGTGTCGGCCACGTTCTTCTTGCGCACCATGCCGCCGTAGAACAGCCCGAGGCCGGGAATGGTCATCATCAGCACCAGGGCGACCGAGGTCAGCATCCAGGCGGTATCGCCGGAATTGGGCGTGCAGTCCTTGAGCGTCTTGGCGTCGCAGGCGGGCGGGGCTGCCGCCGGTGCGGCGGCGGCGGGCGCCTCGGCGGCGGGCGCAGGCGTCTGCGCGAACGAAGCGTCGATGAGCGCAATCGTGATGAACGCGCCGAAGATCAGGCTGCACGTCAGCGCTGCGAGCCGGGCGCGAGAGGATATCTTGAGTGCCATACGTTGACTCCTGTCCCCAGAACGATGTGGTGCCGGTTCAGAGCGCCGAGTCGCCGACCTCGCCCGTGCGGATGCGCACCGCGTGATCGATCCCGGACACGAAGATTTTTCCGTCGCCGATTTCACCGGTTTTCGCGGCGCGGGTAATGGCGCCGATGATCTCGTCGACCCGGTCGGCGGGCGCCGCCACCTCGATTTTGAGTTTGGGCAGGAAATTCACCGCATATTCGGTGCCCCGGTAGATCTCGCTATGGCCCCTTTGGCGCCCATATCCCTTGACCTCGGTGACCGTGAGTCCTTGGACCCCGATCGCTGTCAAGGCATCGCGCACCTCATCGAGCTTGAACGGCTTGATGACGGCCATGACGATTTTCATGGGTATCAGCCCCCCGATAGAGCCCGGTCGCACGCCGAGACGGCAACCTGGCTGCGCGCCGCCGTGCGAGGACACATCCCCTTCGGCGTCGGAAGACAAGCGGAATCAAGTCCCGTGCCACATCCGCCCG
>DASZJC010000191.1:0-3600 GCA_035948495.1 Xanthobacteraceae bacterium
CTCAGGTATGCGGGTGAATTTTATTCAGCTCTTCTTCCGGCATCGGCCGGTCGCGCAGTCCGAGCTTGATCGGAACGTCGTAAAGCCGGCCGGGCGCGAAGCGGCGATAGAAATGCCGCATTCCCGGAACGACCACCCTGACCACCGGGACCTCGATGTCGGGACGCGTCTGGTCGAGGACCATGAAGTCGAGACCCTGCGCCTTGGCAACCTCCACGCAGGCGGCGACCTGCGCGTGGGTGTCGAGGCGCCCGAACTCCGCGTCGAAGCCGGAATGCGGGGCGGCCTCGCCGTCCGCTACCAGGAAAGGATGCTCCTGCAGGCGCAACGGCGTGATGCCGTCGAGGCTCGTTTTCTCGCCCTTTCCGCCGCCCATCAGGCCGATCGACAGGAATTGGTTGAGCTCGGTGAGCGCGCGCAACAAGGCGATGCGCGCGTCGAAATGCGCGCCGGATCCGAACTCGATGTTTTCCTGCCCGTTGCTCATCCAGTGCGTGATCGCCACGAAGGTCGGAATCTTCAGGTCGCTGGTCACGTCGAGCACCCACAGCCGTCGCCCGACGTCGCCCAGCTGGGTCTGCAGGTCGCGGATGTAGGAATCCTCGAACCGGCGCAGATCCACGGCCGGCCGCTGCAAGCGGTTGTACCACCAGATGCCGTAGGCATCGCGCTCGACCAGCTCGAGAAAGCCCTGGACGACGGCTTCGGCCCGCGTGTTGCCGGCCGCGCAGCCGTTCGAATCCGCGTTGATCTGGCCGGGGCCGCGGTAGAAGAAATACAAGAGGCCGGTGGGAAGGTATTTGAACCGCCGGTCGCGCAGCGACCAGACCGGCGACCAGTCGATCTCGGCCGACGGATCGAAGGGGGCCGGCGTGTGCGAATGTTCCCCGGCGGCGGCCGCCGCCCCGCCTTCCTGGAACTGCGCGTCGCTGAACAGCATGACGTCGTTCGGGGGGATCGCCTCGCCCGGCGCGAAATCCGTGAACCGCCGCGCCGCCCTGATTTCGTCGCCCTGATAGATGCCGGAATAGCGCTCGATCGCCTCCATCAGCGCGCTCGCTTCCCCCTGCTCGGCGGTGCTGCCCTTGCCGAAGCTGCCGCCGGTCAGTCCTGCGCGCAGCTCGTGCACGGAGCGGGCGGGCGCGGAAAAATTGTGCGCGGCGTAATAATTGGTGTTCAGCGGCAAGTCGGCTTCGATCCGTTCGAGCCGCGAAACGACGCCGGTGAGGGGGCTCACGTGCTTGCGGAAGCGCGCGACCGTCGCCCGCGGCGAGACGGTGCGGTAGCCGCCGCTCGTCATCACCACCTTGCCGCCGCCGCCGAGGTCGATCGGGACCGGCGCGCGCTTGGGGTCGCGCAGCTTCTTGCGGCCGCAGCTCGGACATTGCGGGCGGGGCGCCACGTAATGCCGCGCCACCGTCGATCCCAGCAGGTCGAGGCTGACGATGTGATCGCGCAAGTCGGTCAGATAGCCGGTGGCGATCGCCTTGGCGATTTCGAAGGCGGCAAGCTGGATGCCGCTCTGTCCCACCGCGTGCCGGGCGAGCGGCGAGACGGCGACCGCGCGCGCCTGTCCGCGGGCGAGCAGCCCCTTGACCTCGCGGTTGCGGATCATGCGGTCGGCAAGACAGTTCCAGCACGCGCCCTTGCCGGGGCTCAGCACCGGTCCCACCAGGGGGAAGATTCCGGAGGGCTGGACGAGCAGCCAGGGCGTGCGGTCCGCCAGATGCTGCCGGTTCAACGCGGCGAGGCGGCCGTCGAGGTAATCGCTCACCAGGGTGACCGTGAGGTCGGCGGAACGCTTGGCGAGGCGGACCCCGAGCCCGCGCAGCGCCGCGCCGAGTTCCTCCGCGCCCTCCACCTCGATCGATTGGATGCCCACCCGGCACTGCTGCAGGTTCTCTTGCGCGGTCTTCGGCGACAGGCCGAGGCTTGCCCAGTAGGCCGCCGCGAGCCCGGCAGTCGCGCGCGATGCCGGAAGGATGTAGCGGCGGTCGACCAGCCGCTTCAGGGCTTCGTGGATTTGCTCGACGGGAAAATCCTGCTCCAGCGCGCGAACGAGCTGGCGAAAGCTCTTTCCCCCTTCGCCTATCGCGGCGGCAAGCGCGCAATAGAGGCTGCCGTGCAGAAAGAACTTCCGGTCCTCGGAATAGAGGCACACGGTGTCGGGCGGCAGCACATAGACGGTGAAATTGGGCGCGAACCGCGGAACGTCTTTGCTGTCGTGCAGGGGGAAGCGATTGGCGGGATCGTCTTTCATGAGGTCAGCACGCGCGCTCGCGCGGTCCCGTCGGCCGCGCCACAGGCAAGCGTCATTGGCCGGGTCGAAGCTGATCTAACCCGGCCAAGACGACCTGCGTCAATGCAGTCGCAAAGCGCTTTCGCGCCTAGCAGAGCTGGCAAGCGCCATACGAGAGGCAGCAAGCGCAGGTGCAACCGGCGCACGGGCCGCAGGCGCAGCCGCAACCGCCGGAGCAACGGCAACCGCATCCTCTGCAGCCGCCGCCGCATCCTCCTCGGCAACCGCCGCCGGCGCCCCGGCAACCGCCGCCGCCACCGCGGCAACCGCCGCCGCCACCGCGGCAGCCGGCCGCAAGCCTCAGGCCTTCGCCGAGGTGCGATGTGCCGCCGAGTTCCTTGTCGAAGACATAGAACGTCGCCAGGCTGACGTCGGCGATTTCCTCCTCACCGAGAACGGTGACGGGGGTCAGTGCGGGACTGTGCGACGGCGTTATCGCCGTCGGCGCAACTGCTGCCGATGCGCCGCCAGCCATCGCCAAGGACATCCCGGCGGCCCCCCATGCCGGTAGGGCTATCTTCGGACGCTTTCGTTTCGAAGTCTGCTTCGCGCGCGCCATAAACGGGATCCTCCCTAATGTTGCGAGTCGATGCTCCGCAACTCAACCCGCCGCCTTTAGCATTTTTCAAACGCCTTGCCTAGCGCAATGGCCGTCACGTTCTCGCGCGTCGCGCCGTAGAAGAAAATTTCCCTCAGCCGCCCGCCCTTGACCCGCCCAGCAATAAGGTGCGTCCACGGTCAGGTCACGACACCATTAGAGGGCTTCTTGCGAGGCGTGGCTCCGCCGCCACAAATCCAGCGCCAGCATGCCGACGCCCATGGCGATCACGAACGCGACGACGCGCGGCGAGAAGGTCGCGAGGTTGGCGATCGCCGGTCCTGGGCACAGGCCGACGAGGCCCCAGCCGAGGCCGAACAGCACGGCGCCGGCGACGAGCGGCCGGTCGACGGCGGTCCTGCTCGGCCACGCGCTCGCCGGCGCAAACACCGGCCGTGCCCGGCGGCGCGCCGCGGCGAAGCCGGGCGCCGCGACCGCGAGCGCCCCGATCATCACGAAGGCGAGCGTCGGATCCCAGGTGCCGGACGCGATGCCGAGCACGTCGAGGAAGCCCAGCACCTTGGTCGGCTGGGTCATGCCGGAGATCGCCAGGCCGAATCCGAACACGAGGCCGCTCGCGAGGGCGGCGAGAATCATCGCCATGGCGTCACCCTCCGAACCCGTGGCGCATGATCGCGACCACCACCATCGCGGTCGCCATGAACACGAGCGTGGCGAGGATCGAGCGCGGCGACAGGCGCGC
>DASZJC010000192.1:0-2285 GCA_035948495.1 Xanthobacteraceae bacterium
CCGGGCGCGCCGCCCGCGCGCGGCAACGCGAGCAGGCGCGGATCGCGCGGGCCGCTCGGCCGCGTCGTCGTATCGGCGAGGATGACGACCGGCGCCTCCAGGCCCTTGGCGCCGTGTACGGTCATCACCCTGACTTCCTCGCGCGCGATGTCCATGTCGCGCTTGACCACGGTGGTGGCGGCGCGCAGCCAGGCGACGAAGCCCTGGAGCGACGGCGTTTCGGTCGCCTCGTAGTCGAGCGCGAGATTGAGGAACTCGTCGAGCGCATCGGCCGCTTCGCCGCCCAGCCGCGCCAGGATTTTGCGGCGGCCGTTTTGCGGCCCGAGCAATCGGGCATAGAACGCAAACGGCGTCTCGCGCCGCGCGGCTTCTCCCAGCGCATCGAGCCGTGCCGCCGTCTCGGCAAACACCGGGTTGTCCGCCAGTGCCGCGCGCAGGCTCGATTTGCGTTCGTGCGCGAGGTCGAACAGCTGCGCGTCGTCGAAGCCGAACAGCGGGCTCTTGAGCACGGTCGCAAGTGCGAGATCGTCGTCGGGCAACAGCAGCGCGTCGGCCAGCACCATCAGGTCCATGATGGCGATGTGCTCGGCGAGCACCAGGCGGTCCGCCCCAGCGACCGGGATGCCGGCGTTCTTGAGCGTGCGGATGATTGCCTCGAACAGCGGTCCGCGCTGGCGCACCAGCACCAGCACGTCGCCGGCCCGGCAGCCGCGCGCGCGCAATGCCGTCACCTGCGCGGCGATCCGCTTCGCGAGCTTCACCTGCGGGTTTTCGTCCGACACCTGGTCGAACGGCGCATCCCAGCCTTCGATCTCCGGCCGTTTCTCCGCTTCGACCAGCGGCCAGATTTCCACCAAGCCGGGCGCGGCGCCGGGCAGCGCGCTGTGCGCGATGCCGTCCGCGTCGGTCGTGATGCTGGCGAATATCTCGGGAGCTGCGAACACCGCATCGACCGCGCCGAGCACGTTCGGCCCGGACCGGAACGAATGGCTGAACCGGCACGGCACGAACTCGATCTCGGTCTCGCGATGGGCGCGCTGGAAGTGCACCCGGGCCGCGGCGAACTCGTCGGGCGCCGCGCCCTGAAATGAAAAGATCGACTGCTTTTCGTCGCCGACCGCGAAAATGGTGCGCCGGAGCGGGCCGCGCGCGCCCTCGCCGGCGGTGAACTCGGCGGCGAGCCGCTTGACGATCTCCCACTGTTTGGGGCTCGTGTCCTGGGCTTCGTCGATCAGCAAGTGATCGATGCCGAGATCGAGCTTGTAGTGCACCCAGGCGGCATCGACCTTGTTCATGAGGACGAGCGTCTTGTCGATCAGGTCGTCGTAGTCGAGGAGGCCGCGCCGGTCCTTCTCGGCGCGATAGCGCCCGATCACCGCGTCCGCGACGGTGACGAGCGCCGTGGTGCGGTCGCGCGCCCGCGCGGCCCGGCGGCGCGCCACCAGCCCGACCAAACGTTTCTGCTCCGCGCACAGGCGCGCGGCGAGCGTGGGCGCGTTCGTCTGCGTCGCCTTGGTGACGACGCGCTGGCGCGGCGTCTCATCGGCGTTGAGAAACACCTGCAGATAACGATCGACCCGCGCGGTGCCGGTTGCGGCAGCCGCGGCGGCGAGGCTCTCGGCGCGATCGCGGTCGTTCGAGGAACCTTGCGCCAGCACGGCCGCCGCGGCCGGCCATTCGGTCGCCGGCAGGATCGGGCTCGCGACCGTCGTGGCTTCGATTTCATCGACCGTCTCGTCCGGTCCGACCCCGAGCAGAATCGACAGCTCCGCCATGGCGGCCGCAATCGAGCCGGCGTGACCGATCCATGCGGTGAGGCGGTCGCGTGCGCGGATCGCCTCGTCCACTGCCTCGCCGAAGGTCCGGTCGGCCGCGACCGTGATCGCCGTCGCGAGCGCGCGCCCGAGCGCGCTGTCGGGCGCGCCGGCGGCGTCGAGCAGGACGCCGAGGCGCAGGCGCGCCAACAAGTCGTTCTCGGCGCGCTCCTCGAGCACGGTGAAGCGCGCCGCCACGTCCGCCTCGAACGGGAATTGGTGCAGCAGCCGGGTGCAGAAGGCATGGATGGTCTGCACCTTGAGGCCGCCCGGCGTATCGAGCGCCTGCGCGAACAGCCGCCGCGCGTGGTCGCGCCGCCGCCGGTCCGGCACCTCGCCCTCGAGGTCTTCGATCGCCGCGTCGAGCGCGGCGTCGTCCAGCGCAACCCATTTCGCAAGCGTGCCGAAGATCCGGTTCGCCATGTTGGCGGCGGCCGCCTTGGTGAAGGTGAGGCAGAGGATTTTCGCCGG
>DASZJC010000193.1:0-13200 GCA_035948495.1 Xanthobacteraceae bacterium
CAGCCGCTCGAGGATGCCGGCCTGGTCGCGGATTTCGTGCAGCCAGCCGAAGCCGCGGCCGATGTCCGCCTCGGGGATTTGCCCGATCAGCGCCAGCACCGGCGCGTTCATGCCGTAGGCGGTGATGAGCGCCGCGCCGCTGTTGAGCAGTCCCGGGCCCGGCACCACCGCATAGGCCTGCGGCCGGTCGGTCGCGAGCGCCGCCCCGAGCGCCATGTAGGCGGCGCCCTGCTCATGGCGCGTGTGCACGACGCGCAACTTCTCGCCCGCCTTGAACATGGCGTCGAACAGATCGTCGTTGTGCACGCCGGGCAGCGCGTAGACCGTGTCGACGCCGTGGGCGAGGAGCGCCGCGACGGTCGCTTCCCCGGTGGTCATCCGAACCATGTGCCGCAACCCTCGTCCTGATCCCTCTTGGGGGTGACAATCGGCTTTGTGCCGCGTTCTTGACAAGGCGCACCGCGCGTGCCTTGTCCGCCGCTCCGGCGGGCTTGGCCCGCTTTCCCGCGGAAACGGATATGCATCGCTACCGCACCCATACATGCGGCGCCCTGCGCGAGGGCGACATCGGCACGGACGTGCGGCTGTCCGGCTGGTGCCACCGCATCCGCGACCACGGCGGGCTTTTGTTCATCGATTTGCGCGATCACTACGGGCTCACCCAGTGTGTCGCCGACCCGGACAGTCCGGCCTTCAACGCGGCCGAGAAGCTGCGCGCGGAATGGGTCGTGCGCGTCGACGGCAAGGTGCGCAGGCGCCCGGCCGGTACCGAGAACCCCGAGCTTCCGACCGGCGCAGTCGAAGTTTTCATCGCCGACATCGAGGTGCTCGGCCCGGCGGGCGAACTGCCGCTGCCGGTGTTCGGTGAACAGGAATACCCGGAGGAGATGCGGCTCAAATATCGCTTCCTCGACCTGCGCCGCGAGCGCCTGCACGCCAACATCATGAAGCGCGGGAGGATCATCGGCAGCATCCGCCGCCGCATGAAGGAGCAGGGCTTCTTCGAGTTTCAGACGCCGATCCTCACCGCGTCCTCCCCCGAGGGCGCGCGCGACTTTCTGGTGCCCTCGCGGCTGCATCCGGCCAAATTCTACGCGCTGCCCCAGGCGCCCCAGCAGTTCAAGCAGCTGGTGATGATTTCCGGGTTCGACCGCTACTTCCAGATTGCCCCGTGCTTTCGCGACGAGGACGCCCGCGCCGACCGCTCGCCGGGCGAGTTCTATCAGCTCGACGTGGAGATGAGCTTCGTCACCCAGGACGACGTGTTCGCGGCGGTCGAGCCGGTGCTGCGCGGCGTATTCGAGGAGTTCGCTGACGGCAAGCCCGTGACGCCGAAGTTCCCCCGGATTTCGTACGCTGCCTCGATACGAGCGTTCGGCACTGATAAGCCTGACCTTCGTAATCCTCTGATGATCCATGATGCCACGGACATCTTTCGTGGGTCGGGTTTTGACCTCTTTGCAAAGAGGATCGCTGCAGATCCGTTGGTCCGAGTATGGGCAATTCCAGCCCCCAAGGGGGGCAATCGCGCATTCTGTGATCGAATGAATGAGTGGGCGAGGTCCGAAGGACAACCAGGCCTTGGCTATATCTTCTGGCGGGACAATGATGAAAAAGGCGCTGGCCCGATAGCCAATAGAACAGGCTTAGAGCGAGTAGCCCAATTGAGGAAAGAGCTCAATGGCCGCGGTGGACAGTTCGTCAAAGTGCCGCTGCCGATTGAGGAACAGAACACGTTTGAGACCCTACTGGCTGATTTCCTTCCGGTTGAAGTGGCGAATCTCTATCGGCATCTAAGACCGGACGGGCTCCTCGACGGCGACGCCGTGTTTTTCGTCATGGGTCGACCGCGCGAGATCTACAAGTTTGCTGGCCTTGCACGCGCCAAAGTCGGTGATGAGCTTGATTTGGTCGAACAAGGGCGTTTCGAGTTCTGCTGGATCGTCAATTTCCCGATGTACGAGTGGAACGAGGAGGAGAAGAAGGTTGATTTCTCTCATAACCCCTTCTCAATGCCAAACTATCCGGTTGAAAGCTTTCTCGGGCTTGAACCTTCTGACACGGAAGAAATCCTCAAGATTCTCGCTGTCCAATACGACATCGTGTGCAACGGCGTGGAGCTCTCTTCCGGCGCCATCCGCAATCATCGCCCCGACGTGATGCGCAAAGCCTTTGCCATCGCCGGCTACGACGAGAGCGTGCTCGAGCAGAAGTTCGGCGGCATGCTCCGCGCGCTATCCTTCGGCGCTCCGCCGCACGGCGGGATCGCGCCCGGCATCGACCGCATCGTCATGCTCTTGTGCGGGGAAGAGAATCTCCGCGAGGTCGTGCTGTTCCCGATGAACCAGCGGGCCGAGGATTTGCTGATGGGCGCGCCGTCCGAGGTGAGCCCGAAGCAGCTGCGCGAATTGCACATCAGGCTCGATCTGCCGCCCAAGGAGTAGGGTGGGCAAACGCCGCCATAAGCGCGTTTACGCGCGTCTTCGACGCGCTATGGCGGCCGTGCCCACGTGTGCAGTCCAGCCTCGCAACCGGCGGTGCGATGCGTCGCGAGCGTAGTCCGCGACGCGCCGTCGAACCGAATGCTCACGCGATTTGCCCTTCACATGGCGTCGGTCGCTCTCGCTCCAAGCCTATCATGCGCAGGCGCCCATGTGGCCGGGGAAAGCCATTCCGGTCCGCCCGGGGTTAGGCTTTAATCGGTTTTTGCTTGATCGAGAGGGGAGGGACTCGTGCCGGCCGACCTGTCCGCGGATTTGCGTGCTCGCGCGCTTGCCTATCATCGCATGCCGCGGCCGGGGAAGCTCGAGATCCAGCCCACCAAGCCGCTCGCCACCCAGCACGACCTCGCGCTCGCCTATACGCCGGGCGTGGCTGCCGCCTGCGAAGCGATCGCGGCCGATCCGGCCGAGGCGGCGACGCTCACCGCGCGGGCCAACCTCGTCGCCGTGGTGTCGAACGGCACCGCCGTGCTTGGGCTCGGCAACATCGGGGCACTCGCCGGCAAGCCGGTGATGGAGGGCAAGGCGGTCCTGTTCAAGAAGTTCGCCGGCATCGACGTGTTCGACATCGAGATCGATGCCCACGAGGTCGACCGCGTGGTCGAGGTCGTCGCCGCGCTCGAGCCGACCTTCGGCGGCATCAACCTGGAGGATTTCAAGGCGCCGGAGTGCTTCGACATCGAGGACAAGCTCAAGGCGCGCATGAAGATCCCCGTGTTCCACGACGATCAGCACGGCACCGCCATCATCGTCGCGGCCGCGGTCCGCAACGCGCTGCTGCTCACCGGCAAGCGCCTCGAGGAGATCAAGCTCGTCACGTCCGGCGCCGGCGCCGCGGCGCTCGCCTGTCTCAACCTTCTGGTCGCCCTCGGCGTGCGGCGCGAGAACATCTGGGCCTGCGACATCGAGGGCCTGGTCTATGCCGGGCGCACGGTCCTGATGGATCGCTGGAAAGCCGTCTACGCGCAGAACACCGAGCTGCGCACGTTCGGCCAGGCGATCGAAGGTGCCGACGTATTCCTCGGCCTCTCCGCCGCCGGCGTGCTCAAGCCGGCGATGGTGGCGCGCATGGCGCAGCAGCCGTTGATCATGGCGCTCGCCAATCCGGTTCCCGAGATCATGCCCGATGAAGCGCTCAAGGCGCGGCCCGATGCGCTCATCTGCACCGGACGATCCGACTACCCCAATCAAGTCAACAACGTCCTGTGCTTTCCTTATATCTTCCGCGGCGCCCTCGACGTGGGCGCGACCACCATCAACGAAGACATGAAACGCGCCGCCGTCGAGGCGATCGCCGCACTCGCCCGCGAAGCACCCTCCGAAGTCGCCGCTCGCGCCTACGGCGGGGAGGCCCCCGTCTTCGGCACCGGCTCGCTCATCCCCAGTCCGTTCGATCCGCGCCTGATCCTGCGCATTGCGCCGGCGGTGGCGCGCGCGGCGATGGATTCCGGCGTGGCGACGCGGCCGATCGCCGATATTGCCACCTACGCCGAGCGCCTCAACCGATTCGTGTTCCGCTCCGGCTTCATCATGAAGCCGGTGTTTGCCCAGGCCAAGACCGCCCCCAAACGCATCGTCTACGCGGAAGGCGAGGACGAGCGCATCCTGCGGGCGGTGCAGGTCGTGGTCGAGGAGGGGCTCGCGCTGCCGATCCTGGTCGGCCGCCCGGCGGTGATCGAAACGCGGCTCGCCCGCCATGGACTGTCGATCCGGCCGGGCAAGGATTTTGCCCTCGTCAATCCCGACGACGACCCGCGCTACCGCGAGTTCGTCGCCACCTATGTGGAGGTCGCCGGACGCCATGGAATAACCCCGGATGCGGCGCGCACCATCGTGCGGACCAACGCCACCGTCATCGCCGCGCTCACGGTGCGCCGCGGCGAGGCCGACGCCATGATCTGCGGGCTCGAAGGCCGCTACATGCGCCACCTCAAGAACATCGGCGACATCATCGGCCTCGCGCCCGGGCTACGCGATTTTGCCGCGCTCTCCCTCGTCATCACCGGCAAGGGCGTGTACTTCCTGGCCGACACCCAGGTGACGGCGGAGCCGACCGCCGAGGAGGTCGCCGAGATGGCGGTGCTGGCGGCCGCCCACGTGCGCCGGTTCGGGATCGTGCCCAAGATCGCGCTCCTCTCCCATTCGGATTTCGGCAGTTACGACACCGCATCCGCCGCCAAGATGCGCCGCGCGAGCGCGCTGCTCGCCAGCCGCGATCCCGAGCTGGAATCGGATGGCGAGATGGACGGCGAGTCCGCGCTCAACCCCGCCTACCGCGACCGCGTCTTCCCGCATTCCCGCCTCAAGGGCGAGGCCAACGTGCTGATCATGCCCAACCTCGACGCCGCCAACATCGCCTACGAACTGATCAAGGTGCTGGGCGACGCGCTTCCGGTCGGCCCCATCCTCATCGGCGCGGCGCGGCCGGCGCATATCCTCACCCCGTCGGTCACCGCCCGCGGCGTCGTCAACATGACGGCGGTCGCCGTGGTCGAAGCGCAGGACTGCGCCGGCGTCCGGCGATGACGGTCTTCTGCAATCGACAGATAGTCGGCACAGCGTAATGGAGCTGGCCCAAAGAGGCGGCTGCGGCGGGAGAGCATGGCGGTGGAGCAGGGGATTTTCGCGGGCCTCAAGGTCGTCGATTGCGCGAGCTTCATTGCCGCGCCGGCGGCCGCGACGGTGCTGTCCGATTTCGGCGCCGACGTCGTCAAGATCGAGCCGCCCGGGCGCGGCGATCCCTACCGCGCCTTGCCGCAGGTCGCCGGCAATCCGTCGAGCCCGCACAATTACGGCTGGATGCTCGAGGGCCGCAACAAGAAGAGCATCGCGCTCGACCTCACGAAAGCGGACGCGCGCGAGGTGCTGCATCGTCTCGTCGCCGGCGCCGACGTGTTCATCACCAATTATCCGCCGCCGGTGCGCCGGCGGCTCGGCGTCACCTACGACGACATCGCCCCGCTTAATCCGCGGCTCATCTACGCCTCGTTCACCGGCTACGGCGAGGTCGGCGAGGAGGCGCACAGGCCGGGCTTCGACAGCAATGCGTGGTGGGCGCGCTCCGGGCTGATGGACGTGGTGCGCCCGCATGCGGGTGCGCCGCCCGCCCGCTCGGTGGCCGGCATGGGCGATCACCCCTCCGCGATTGCGCTCTTTGCCGCGATCGTCACGGCCCTCTTCCGGCGCGAGCGCACCGGCAAGGGCGGGCACGTCGGCTCCTCGCTGATGGCGAACGGCGTCTGGGCGAACGGGTTTCTCATCCAGGCGCAGCTGTGCGGCGCCACGTTCTATCCGCGCCAGCCGCGCGAGAACGCGCTCAATGCCCTGACCAATCATTATCTCTGCCGCGACCAGCGTTGGCTCATGCTCTCGCTGCTCGATCACGAGCGGCAGTGGCCGCTGCTCGCCGGCTCCGTCGGCCGCGAAGAACTGGTGAACGATCCCCGCTTTGCCAGCGCCTCCGTGCGCCAGGCGCACGCGCGCGAGTTGATCGCGATCCTCGACGCGGTGTTTGCCACCAAGGACCTTGCTGCATGGCGCGTGATCCTCGATGCCAACGACCTCATCACCGGCGCGGTGGCGGCGCTCGAGGATATTCCCGGCGACCGGCAGATGCTGGCGAACGACGTGCTGGTGCCGTTCGCGCATGACGATATGTTCACCGTCAACTCGCCGTTCTGGGTCGCGCAAGCCGACAAGGTCGCGCCGCAACCGGCGCCGGGCGTCGGCGAGCACAGCGACGAGGTGCTGCGCGGGATCGGCTATGCGGAGGCGGACATCGCGCGATTGCGCGCGAGCGGCGCCGTCGGCTGACACCAGCGGGCCCAATCGCTCACCCGTCATGCCGCGACAGCCCCGGGACGAAGTCCCCCGAGGGCGGCCATGACGACCCACAGTAGCCTCTTCTTCATCGAAAGCCATTCAATTGACCTGTCGCAGGACGTCGCCGCTTGTTCCTGCTTGATATTTGCCGGCATCCGCTCTCGCTTGCTGCGCCGCATCCACTGCCGCGCGCCGCAATTAACAGGAATTTACAGGCGCTGGGACCGCTTCCGGACGATCATGTGCTGCACCGCATCCTCCGCTGCGCTTGTATTTCGCCTGATATTTACAAGCGCGGCCTCGTCGTCTGCTGCAGCGCACTACGGCACGCCGCCTGTTTTTTTGCCTGATATTACAAGCTGCCGCCCGGGCCCGGCCGGGTTTCCTTGGTGACGCGGTCGCCCAACCGCTCCTCGGTCCGCTTGAGGCGCGCCGCCATTTCGCGGCCGGATCCCCGCTCCGTCCAGGGACAAAGGTCATGGGTGGGTGGCTCCGAATGCGGTAATAATGATAAGTATAGTGTAAATAACCATTATTGTCAACACCCAGTTCGGTCGAACTGCGCGTCAGGGCGCTCCTGATGCCGGGTGACCATTTAGGAAGGCGGTGCTGCGGTGACGATTGAAGGTTGGCATGGGCGGTCGCGCCCGACGCCGGGCCCACGGGGCCGACCGACCGGGGCCCGCCCCGCTCCCTGGCGGGAGGGGGCGGACGCACCGCCGAAATGCCACTCAGACTGCGAGCGTTCCGGCCCGGGCGGCGGCGTAGCGCTCCGCCACCTTGTTCCAGTTGACCACGTTCCACCACGCCTTGAGGTAGTCGGGCCGGCGGTTCTGATAGTTCAGATAATACGCGTGCTCCCACACGTCGTTGCCCATGAGGACGCGCTTGCCGTCCATGAGCGGGCTGTCCTGGTTCGGCCGGGTTTCGAGCGCGAGTTTGCCGTCGCGGCCGACCAGCACGAAAACCCAGCCCGAGCCGAACACGCGCACGCCCGCCGCGTTGAAGTCGGTCTGGAACTTGTCCAGGCCTCCAAGGTCGCGGTCGATGGCAGCGGCGAGGTCGCCTTGGGGTTTGCCGCCGCCCGGCCCCATGATTTGCCAGAACATCGTGTGATTGGCGTGGCCGCCCATGTTGTTGCGCACCGGGGTGCGGATCGCCTCCGGCAGGTCGCCGAGCTTCGCCAGCACGTCCTGGACCGGCATTTGGGCGATCTGCGGGTGATCCTTGGCGATGCCGTTGAGGTTGTTGATATAGGCCACGTGGTGGCGATCGTGATGGATATCCATCGTGCGCGCGTCGATATGCGGCTCGAGCGCGTTGGCCGGATAGGGAAGAGGCTCCTGCTTGAATGGGCCGGCAGCGGGCGCGGCCGGCGTCGGCGCCTGGGCGACGGCGATGCGGGGCGCGAGCACGGCGGCGGCAACCCCGGTTGCTGCGAACATCGCTTTGCGACGGGTCATGAACGGCATCGGGTCCTCCTGAATTTTGTCACGCAACGCAGGTACGGCCGGACGGTCCGGCGGTTTCATCCGTTTGGGGTCAACCGTGAAAAAAATTCTCGCTCCGCGCAAGCGGGGATCGCGAGACGATAGCCGCGCGGCAGTCAGTGCCGCGATCCGGTCGGATGTCGATTGCTGGCGGGAAAAATGCCCATGCGCCGACGCACCTCGGCCGGCACGCCGTAGTCGCGCATGGCGCGGTTGCTATCGCGCAAACCGCAGGCTTCGCGCTGGACGATGAAAGTCCACAGCACCTCTGCGGCCTCGGCGACCAGCGCATCGCGGCCTTCGCGCCGCGTCGGCGGCGCCATCGGCTCCTCGCCAACGTCCGCATCGAAGGCGGCGAGCGCCGCAAGGGCGGCCTCGAGCCGGCGCCCCAGCCGTCCCAGCGCGGAGGCCTTCTCGCGGGCGATCTCGTAGTCGAGCGCGGCAACCGGATTGTCGGCGCGCAATGACGGCGGCAGCGAGCGCGGGCGCGCCGTCATGACGGGGCTCCCCGCGTCCACGTCACCAGCGTCGCATCGGCTTGCGCATCGAGCACGCGCCGCTCGCCGGGCTCAAGCCCGCGGCTTGCGAGCGCGTCCTCGGGGCTTCGTGCCGGAACCTCCGGGAATACCGGCCGGCCGCCGGGCAGCCGCGCCCGGTTCGCGCGCGAGAGATTGAAGGCGTCGTAGCCGATCTCGAGGAAGAGGCCGAACACCTCGGTCCCGCCGATGATCGCCACGGTGCCCGTATCGACCCCGAGCGCACGGCACGCGGCGGCGAACGATGCGCCCGCCGGGTTCCACAACCGTGCCGTCGGATTATTCGGGTCCTGTTCGATGCCGGAAACCGTTCGTGTGAGGATCAGCCGTCGCCGGCGCGGCGAGTTCGCCTGGCCTTCATGGGAATGGCGGCCGTGCACGACGGCGTCGACCCGATCCAAGCCGGCTGCGAAAAAGCGCTGATCCGCCGCGATCTTGAGCGCATCCGGCATTTGGCCGGTCCGGTCGGCGATCATCCCGTCAGCCGAGGCGATGGCGAAGCCCACGATCCACAGCGGTCCGGCCATGCGCGGCGCCGGCCCGGGATGCGGTCAGTTGCCTTCGATGGTGCGCACCACGCTCTCGACCGGGCGGCCGCTCACGTTGGGCGTCTTGATTTCCTTCATCACGATCGCGTCGTATTCCGGCAGCGATGAGAGCTGGTCGCGCGCGCGCATCTGCACGATCTTGTAGCCGCCGGCCTTGAGGTCGTCGAGAATCTGCGCAATGGCGTCCGCCGTCGCATGCTGGAAATCGTGCATCAGGATAATGCCCTTGCCGTGTTTCTTCAGCTTGGTCAGGACCGATTGTCTGACCTGCTCCGGCCGGCGCATTTTGAAATCGAACGAATCGAAGTCGGCGGAGAAGATGCCGACGTTGCGCTGTCCCAAATACGTGAGCGCCTCGGGCGGCTGCCGCAGCGCGGGGAAACGGAAGAACGGCGCGATCGGTCCGCCGAGCGCCCAGCTGACCGCGCTGATGCCCTTCTCGATCTCGTCCTTGTAGGTGTACTCGACGGACTGAACTTTCCCGTTCTCCAGGCACCTGCCCTTGGTCCGCGACAGGTCCTGGTGACACCAGGTGTGCGAGCCGACCGTGTGGCCGGCGGCGGCCACCTGCTTGAGCAGGTCGGGCTCGTAAGTTGCGTGCAAGCCGATCGGGAAGAAGATGGCCTTCGTGCAGTGATGGGCGAGCGCGGCGAGTACTTTGGGGGTGTTGTTCGGCCATGGGCCGTCGTCGAAGGTGAGCACGACTTCGCCGGGCCGTAGGAAATCCATGCCCTTGAAGTGCTCGGAGCCGAAGCCCGGTCCGCCCGTGGTGTCGACCTCGACGACGCGCGAGACGCCGAGCGCGTTCGGATTGCCGGGGCAGGACGGTTGGGCGGGCGCGGCCGCCGGGGTGGCCGCCGCGGCCGGGGCCGGTGCGGGGGCCTGGGCGATCGCGGGAGCCTGGGTCGCGGCGGGCGCCTGGGTCGCGGCGGGCGCCTGAGCCGGGCCGGGCGGCGCTTCGGCGGATTGCGGCGTCGCCGGGGTTGCGGCAGCGACCTGGACGGGCTCCGGGGTGACTTCGCGGATCGGGTTGGCCGGAGCCCTGCGCGCTTCCGCGACCTTTGCGGCCGGGGCGGGCGCCTGCGCCGGCACCTTGTGGCCCTGCGCGATGCCGTAGGCGACGAGGCCTCCCACGAGCACGAGCGCGCAGAACCCCGCCACGCGCATCACGATCACACGCATCGCTCTCCTCCAGCGTATCCTGATCAAGAAACCGGCATAGAGCGGCCAATCGGCCGTCAAGTCAACCAACGACCCGCCACCGCAAAAGGGCTAGCGTGGAAAACTTGACGCCCGATCAAGCCTTTGCGGTGGCGAATTGACGCAGCTGCGCGCGCGGCCGTCCGCGCATGGCCGCAAAAGCGGCTAATTGTGGCTCAACGATGTCGGGTGCCGGAACGCGCGGCGCGGTTCTGCGCTGCCGCTTCGCAGCGGGCCTGCGTGCCGGGCAAGAGCGGGAGGGGACATGATCCGGACGCTGCTCGCCGTTGCGCTCGCCGCCGCAGTCTTCGCCGCAGCGCCCGCGCGCGCGCAGGCGCCGGCCCCGCGGGTTGCGCTCGTCATCGGCAACGCGGCTTACCAGGGCGCCAACGGGATCGCGACCGCGGACGCCGACGCGACGATCGTCGCCGAGACGATGCGCACCGCCGGCTACGACGTGACCGAGCTGCAGGACGTGGTGATCGCCGATTTCGGGCAGGCCATCCGCACCTTCCTCGACAAGGTCTATGCCGCCGGGCCGGAAGCCGTGGCTTTCGTGTACTTCGGGGGATACGGCGCGCAGTTCGACGGCGAGAACTATCTCGTTCCGGTGGACGCCAAGATCGGACGCTATGCGGATGTCCCGTCCCAGGCGTTCCGCCTCAACGACCTCGTGCGCGAACTTGCCGAGCTGCCGGCCGCCGCGCGCATCATCGTGCTCGATGCTTCGCGCGACCATGGCTTCGGCCGCGACAGCAAAGAAGCCGTCCCGCCCGGACTCGCCATGATGGATGCGCCGGCCGGCATGCTGATCGCGTACGCGGCGGCGCCGGGCGGCGTCTCCGGAGAGATCGACGGGCCCTACAGCCTCTACACCGGCACGCTCGTGAGCCTGATGCGCCAGCCCGATCTCGATATCGAGCAGATTTTCAAGGCGACGCGCCTGCAAGTGAACAAAGTCTCGACCGGCGCGCAGACGCCGTGGTCTGCGTCCACGCTCGCCGTGGGCTTGAAGCTGTTCGAGGCGCCCGCGGTCGGAACGCCGGCGCCCCAGGCCGCGGCTCCCGCGCCCCAGGCCGCGGCGCCGCCCGAGCCTACGCCGCCGCCCGGTCCCGCCGCGCCTCAGGCTGCGGAGGCGACGCCCCCGCCGCCGGTTGCGATCCCGCCCCTCGGCCGCAGTCTCGCCAGCCGCGACGAACTGCGCCAATTGCCGCCCGACGATGCCTATGCGCGCGTCGTCGAGATGGACACGCTGCCAGACTATCAGTGGTTCGTGGACGTCTATCCCACGTATCGGCTCAGCCCGCAGATCTGGGTCATCATCGAGACGCGCCGCGAAGCGATCCTGTGGCGGCGCAGCGTCAATCGCAACACGCCGCACGCCTACTGGAACTATCTCAAGCGCTACCCCGACGGCCCCCACGCCGACGAGGCGCGCATGTTGCTCGCCGCGCTTACGGCGCCGCCTGAGCCGCCGCCCGATTATGTCGTGCAACCCGAGCCTATGCCGGCCGGCTGGTGGGACGAGGCGGTCGATCTGGTCGAAGTGGTGCCCCAGGGCTACGACCCGCCGCCGCCGGTCTTCGACGTGCTGCCGCCGGTTTTCGTGGTGGCGCCCCCGCCCTTGTTCCCGCCCCCGATCGGGTTCTATCCGCCGCCGCGCTATTGGCTGGCGCCGCGGCCCCCGCCTTTGGGCGTCGTGGTGGTGAGGCCGCCGCGCCTCGGGCCCGTCCTGGTGATCAAGGCACCGCCGCTCGTGCGGGTGCCGCCGCCGCTGGTCGCGCGCCCGGCGTTCCTCGTGGGCGGCCGCCGGCCGCCGCCTGCACCGGCGCTGCGCCCGCTGCCGGCGTTCGCGCGCGCGCCGCTGAAAGGCGTGAATCTGCCGGCGCCGCCGCCCGGCCGTCCCCGGTTGCTTCCGGTGAGCGTGACGCCTGGGCCGACCGCGCCGAAAACGGGCGTCGCCCTGCCGCCGTCGACACGGCCGCTCGGTCCCGCGCCCGGCGTGGCGAAGCCGGTGCCTGTCCGGCCCTCCGGTCCGGAGTTTGCCAAACGCCCGCCGCCCAACACCGGCGCTGGCACCGGCAAACCTTTGCCCAAAGACCTCAGGACGAAAGGGCCGCTGCGCACTGGCACCGGCGCGACGAACACGCCGCCGCCCGGGCCGGCCAAACCGCGGATGCCTCCGCCGTCCAACGCGGGAAAACCCGCGCCGCCGCAGGCGATGAAGACGACGCCGCGTCCGCCGCCGCCCGTCGTCAGGCCGCCGCCGCGTCCCGCCGCGGCGCAAGCCAAGCCGGCCCCGCGCCGGCCGGTGTGCAGGACCGTCAACGGCAAACAGGTCTGCCGATAGCGCGAGGGAGATGGAGCGCGGGTGATCGCGCCGGAACCTTTGCGTCGGTCAGATCTTTGTTTGTCAGCGACCGACGCAATCGGTGCCCGCGATGATCCGCAAGCTCAAGTCCGGCCAGTTCCGTCTCTATTCGCGCAAGCGCAACGCGAAGACGGGCAAGCGCCGCAATCTCGGGACTTTCCCCACCCGGCAGGCCGCCGAAAGGCACGAGCGCGCCGTGCAATATTTCAAGCGCGCGCGGTGATCCGCCTGCCTCATACCAACGGCCTCGATCTTTGACTCGTCATGCCCGGCCTTGTGCCGGGCATCCACGCCTTAAACCCTCAGCAAGTCAAAGACGTGGATGGCCGGGACAAGCCCGGCCATGACGATGTGGATGGGTCGGAACAGAGACCGCTTGTATCAGTGCAACTGCTTCGACAGTCCGGCGAAGCGTTCGGCGATGACCATCAGGACGATGGTCGCGACGATGAGCACGCCCGAGGCGGCGGCGGTGCGTACGTCGAGGTCGGTGTCGATGATCTGCCACAAGTGGATCGGCAGGACCTCGGTGCGCGCGTCGGTCAGGAACAGCGACACCGGCACGTTGTCGAACGACGCCATGAAGGCGAGAAACGCACCGGCGGCGATCCCGCGGCCGATCAGCGGCAAGGTCACGCGGCGGAAGGTGAAGAACGGGCCGGCGCCAAGGCTCAGCGAAGCATCGAGCAGCGCCGGATCGAGCTGCGCGAGACTCGCGATTGTCGTGCGCAG
>DASZJC010000194.1:0-3032 GCA_035948495.1 Xanthobacteraceae bacterium
ACCAAACGACCGTGCCGGCCATTGACTCGACGCCGGCAAATAGTAAAGTTACTTTAGGAACTGGAGGATCGCCATGGCCGCATCCCCCGTCGGCCGCGCGCCGTCCGCATCGGCGCGCAAGCCGCTCGACGCATCGCTGCGCGGCTACCTCCAGACCAACGCCGACATCGTCACCCGCATCGCCAAGCCGGTCCGCATGGCCGACATCGGCGCGTTGTCGGCGCAAAGCGATCAGCCGATCCTGTTCGAGAACATCGTCGAGAAGCCCGGCTTCCGGCTGTGCGACATGCTGGTCAAGACGCGCCGTTCGCAGGCGCGCGCGCTCGGGGTCGAGCCGAAGGACTATCTGCGCACCTTGGCCTATCGGCTGCGCCAGCCTCCGCGCGGCTTCAGGAACGTCAAGACCGGGCCGGTGAAGGAGGTCGTCAAGCTGCACAACGAGGCCGATTGGACCGAGCTTCCGATTCCGTTCCACAAGGACAAGGACGAGGCCCCCTACGTCACGGCGATGAATATCATCCGCGATCCGGAGACCGGGTTCTACAATTCATGCCATGCCGGAACGCACGCGGTCGGCCCGCGCCGCGGCCTGATCAGCTTCGTCACCCCGCATTCGCACGCGATCATGGGCAAATACCGGGCGATGGGCATGGACCGCATGCCGATCGCGTTCGTGTTCGGAGTGCCGCCCGCCTACGAGATCATGGCGAATTTCTCCGGCCTGCACATGGACATGTGGGGCGAGATGGAAATGGTCGGCACCATCATGGATCGCGACGTCGAGATGGTGCCGTGCGAGACGCTCGACCTCACCGTCCCGGCCGAAGCCGAGATCGTGGTCGAGGGCCACGTGATGCTCAAGGACAAGTTCCGCGTCGGCGACGTGACGTCGCCGTCGATGTACAACCTGCCGCACTACGAGAACGTGCCGGAAGTCGAGATCACCGCGATCACCATGCGGGCGGACCGGCCGATCTACCGCAACCACCAGACCTGTCCCGACACCGATCACCAGACGCTGCCGCGGCTGTGTCACGAGGCCGTGCTGTTCAACCGCCTGAGCGAGATCGGATTGGACGTCAAGGACGTACGCTTCCCCACCTGGGGCGCGGCGCTGTCGTGCATCCTTCAGTTCAACTATCCGCGCGAAGGCTTCGTCAACGATGCGCTGATGCTGGCGATGGGCGCGCCCTGGCTCAATACCAAGCTGGTGGTGGCGGTCAGTCACGACACCGATATCGACGACGCGCGCGAGGTCTACCACGCCATTGCGACGCGCTGCGATCCCGCTCGCGACGTCATCATGGTGCCGCACACGCGCGGCTCGCCCTACGATCCTTCCGCCCGGCCGCTCGAGGGGCAGTATCCCTGGCGCATCGTCGGCAAGATGGGGATCGACGCCACCGCGAAGTCCCGTCACGACCCGGCCGATTTCGAGCGGGCATGGCCGCGCAACTGGGGCAAGGTGAAACTCTCCGACTATCTGTAGCAAGGAGCATCGCCATGGACGCCGTCACGCCTCCGATTCCGAAAGTTCTGTTCGAAGGAAAGCCGTTCATCCCCTACGTGCGCGAGGAGGATTTCGACGCCCGGCTCAAGCCTGTGGTCGAACCCTACAAGAAGCGCATGGGGTTCCTGCCGAACGCGCTCAAGCTCTATGCCTATCGCCCGGAGATCGCGGAAACGCTGTGGAAGCTCAACAGCAACATCATGCGCGATCCGTCGTCGACGCTCGACCAGCTGCTCAAGCGCAAGCTCGCCGCCGTCGCCTGCGCGATAAACGGCTGCGCCTATTGCACGGCGCACTCCTGCTCGATGCTGAAAAAGCCGGCCGGCGCCAACTACGAAGGCTGGGGGGTGAGCGAGCAGGAGCTGCAGGACATCATAACCGGTTCCTACAATCCGAAGGACGAGTTCGAGCGCGTCTGCTTCGACTATGTGCGCGCGGCGTCCGAGGACCCGACCTCGGTCCCCGACGAACTGCTTGGGCGGCTCAAGCAGCATCTCACGCCGGCGCAGATCGTCGAGCTCGCTTGCGTCGTCGGCTTCTGGAAATTCTACAACGCGGTCCACGACAGCCTGCATATTCCGGTCGAATCCCAGCTGTTGCGCGAAACCGGATATGTCAATCTCTAGGATGCGGCCCCGACAGGGCCGCGCCCGGACGCCACGGCATAAACGCAGCGCCGCATCGGCGGTTTACGCCATGCCGTCGACGGCCTCGCGCACGGCGTTGCTGGAGAACGGGTCGGACCGGCGCTTTCGCGCTCTCGTCCACGATCTGCTCACCATCGCGGTCCGCATGGAGGAGGCGCGCGGGCATTTCGGCCGGCGCCTGGGCGTCGGCGGCCCGCAATACAGCGTGCTGATGGCGGTGGCGCATCTGCAAGGCGACGCCGGCGTGAGCGTCGGCGCCGTGGCGCAGGCGCTGCACGTCTCGAGCGCTTTCGTGGCGACGGAAACGGGCAAGCTCGCCCGGCGCGGGCTGATTCTGAAGCGGACGAACCCCAGCGACCGCCGCGGCGTGCTGCTCAGCATGGCGCCGGCCGGACGGCTGGCGATCGATCGCCTCAGCCCCGCGATCCGCGCGGTCAACGACCTGTTCTTCGGCGCGCTCGACGCGAAATCCTTCGCCGCGCTCAGCGCCGCCGTCGCCGCGCTGGTGGAAAGCTCGCGGCACGCCATCCAATACGTGCGCGCGACCGACGGACAAGCGAAGGCCGCGCTGTCCGCCGCGGAGTGACCGTGACGCGGCCGCTGCCGCCGCGACAGGCAGGACGGCGTCAAATTGGTGTTGTGATATCCCTCATGTGCCAAGAAGCACGGCAAGGTCATTTACTGATGGCCGACACGATGATGCGAGCGGTATGTATCACTTACCTCGCCGGTGTCATCGTCCGCACAGGCGGACGATCCAGTAACCGACGACGGTTCACAACGAATGCAGCGTTCGCGATTACTGGATGCCCCGCTTTCGCGAGGCATGACGAGCCAGAGGTTGATGCTGTCGGCGTAGGCCGCGGCAATATCGT
>DASZJC010000195.1:0-1541 GCA_035948495.1 Xanthobacteraceae bacterium
GCGCCCCCGACGATGACGACGTCGAAACGTTCCGTGCTCATCGGGCAAAGGTGACACGGGCTTCGCACCCCCGCTAGGCTGTCCCGCCGGCCAGCCCCGAGGCGATCCGATGACCATCCGTCCGCGCCGCAGCGTGCTCTACATGCCGGGATCGAATGCCCGCGCCATCGAGAAGGCGCGGACCTTGCCGGCCGACGGCCTCATCCTCGATCTCGAGGATGCGGTCGCGCCCGACGCCAAGGAGGCGGCGCGCGCCCAGGTGGTCGAGGCCGTCAAGGCCGGCGGCTTCGGACCGCGCGAGGTGTTCGTGCGCGTCAACGGGATCGGCACGCCGTGGTTTGCCGACGACCTCGCGGCCTTCGCCCACGTCGCGCCCGACGCGATCCTGGTGCCGAAGGTCCAGTCGGCGGAGCAGCTCGAGCACGTCGGCACCCGCCTGCTCGACCTGCACGCCGACCGGCGCATCCGCATCTGGGCGATGATCGAGACGCCGCTCGCCGTGTTCAACATCGCCACGATCGCGGTCGCCGCGCGCGATTCGGAGAGCCGCCTTGCCGGCTTCGTGCTCGGCACCAACGATCTCGCCAAGGAGACGCGCGCCCGCATCGTGCCCGGCCGCGCCCCCATGGTGTCGTGGCTGATGGCGTGCGTCGCCGCCGCCCACGCCTACGGCATCGACGTGCTCGACGGCGTCTACAACGACATCGGCAACGCGGCGGGTTTTGCCGAGGAATGCGCGCAGGGGCGCGACATGGGCTTCGACGGCAGGACCCTGATCCACCCGAACCAGATCGGCCCGTGCAATGCGGCGTTCTCGCCGACCGCGGGCGAAGTCGAGGAGGCGCGCAAGATCATCGCTGCCTTCGACCTGCCGGAGAACCGCGGCAAGGGCGTGGTGAAGCTCGACGGCCGCATGGTCGAACGCATGCACGCCGACATCGCCCGCCGCGTGGTGGCGATCGCCGACGCCATCGCGGCTTTGGCTGCTCAATCCCTCCCCTGAGAGGAGAGGGATGGCCTCACATCCACGGGCGCGCGGCCTTCATCTTGCTCTCGTGGTCGGCGATCTTGTCGGACTTCACCATGGTGAGCCCGATGTCGTCGAGGCCGTTGAGCAGGCAGTGCTTGCGGAACGCGTCGATCTCGAAATGCACCACGCCGCCGTCGGGCCCGCGGATTTCCTGCTTGGCGAGGTCGATCGACAGCGTCGCGTTGGCGCCGCGCTCGGCGTCGTCGAACAGCTTCTCCAAATCTTCCGCCGAGACCTTGATCGGCAGGATGCCGTTCTTGAAGCAGTTGTTGTAGAAAATATCGGCGAACGAGGTCGAGATCACGCAGCGGATGCCGTAGTCGAGCAGTGCCCATGGCGCATGCTCGCGCGAGGAGCCGCAGCCGAAGTTGTCGCCCGCCACGATGATCTTGGCGTTCTTGTAGGCCGGCTTGTTGAGCACGAAATCGGGATTGTCGCTGCCGTCGGCGTTGTAGCGCATCTCGGCGAACAGGCCCTTGCCGAGCCCGGTGCGCTTGATCGTCTTGAGGTA
>DASZJC010000196.1:0-9509 GCA_035948495.1 Xanthobacteraceae bacterium
TCGCCGTAGGTGTCGGCGGTGTCGAAGAGCGTGATGCCGAGGTCGAGCGCCTTGTGGACCACCGCCTTGGACGCCTCGAAATCGATGCGGCCGCCGAAATTGTTGCAGCCCAAGCCGACCACCGACACACGCAGGCCGGACCTGCCGAGATTGCGTATCTCCACCTCGCGCCTCCTCGCCTAAACTCTCGTTATTGCCTCCCGGCGGGGGGCATGCAAGAACCCCCTCGGGAGCAGGTCCCGCGAAAACCTGCGGAAGGTCACCAATGTCCGACGAGTTCCTCGCGCCTGGCCGCTACATCGACAGCGGCGCGCCCGGCGTCGTTGCGTTCGCGCAGGCGGCGGGTGGCGACGGCGCGTTCGCGCGCGTGCTGCGGCTCTATCGGATGGTGCGCGACGACATCATCTACGATCCTTATGTCGACCTGTCCGATCCGGCGAACTTCCGCGCGAGCGGGGTGCTGGCGGCCGGTCGCGGGTTCTGCATCGGGAAGGCGGCGCTGCTCGCGGCCTGCTGCCGGGTGATCGGCGTGCCCGCGCGGGTCGGCTACGCCGACGTGCGTAACCACTTGTCGTCGCCGCGGCTGACCGAGCACATGGGGACCGACGTCTACGTCTGGCACTCCTACACGGACATTCTGCTCGACGGCACCTGGGTCAAGGCGACGCCCGCGTTCAACAGCGCGTTGTGCCGGCGCATCGGGCTTAAGCCGCTCGAGTTCGACGGCCGCTCGGACTCGCTGCTTCATCCCTACGACAGCGCCGGGCGCCTCTACATGCAGTATCTGCGCGACCGCGGCACTTATGCGGACGTGCCCTACGACACCATCATGGCCACCTTCCGCACCCACTACGCGGCCCTGATGGCGAGGCACGGGCTTGCGGGCGACTTCCAGGCGGAAGCGATCGCCGGGGAGACGGCCCGCCAAACCGCCTGAGGGATGCGCCACCTCGCGCTCGCGCTGCTGGTGCTGCTGCCGGCCTGCGACGCAGGGCGCGAGCGCGTCAACGTCCTCACGGCGAACGGCGAGCCCGTCGCCGTCGTGATGGACTTCGCAACGCCGTTCCCGCTCAACCCGCTGCCGCCCGGCTGGCATCACCGCACGTTCTGGACGCGGTCTCCGATGGAGATATCGTTCGCGACCAAGGACGGCGTGCCGGCGCTGCGTTGCGAGACGCACGCGAGCGGCTCCATGCTGTTTCGTCACGTCGACATCGACCTTGCCGACTACCCGCGGCTGGCGTGGCGCTGGTTCATCGAGGTGCCGATCGACAGCCCGCTCGACGAGCGTACCCGCGCGGGCGACGACCATCCGGCGCGGCTGTTCATTGCGTTCAAGACCGCCATGGGCGAGGACCGCCGCATGGAGATCGTCTGGGGCAACCGGCTCAAAGCCGGCGACTACAAATATATCGACAAGTTCCCCCATTACGTCGCGAACGGCGGCAACGAGAACATCGGCCGCTGGCACGCCGAGGAGGTGGATCTTCAAGGGATCTACCGCCACATGTGGCGCGACGGCGCTCCCGCCCGGGTCATCGACGTCGCCCTATTCTGCGATTCCGACGATACCCGCACCCAGAGCATCGCCTATTTTGCCGATGTCGTGATGAAACGGGTAAACGCCGCAGTGGCACCGGGTCCGCCGACCGATTAAGTAGACTATCCGAGCCGCCCTGGATTAACGGGCATCGATGATGCACGCAGCACGCCCACGGTGGATTGTCGCCGCCGCCCTTGCGGCGGGCCTGTTCGCGTGGCCGCTGCCGGGCGGTGCGCGCGACGCCAGCGTCTTCACCAATAATCCCTATCCCTGCACCGTGCTCAGCCCATACCCGTGTCATCCCAGCTTCTGCAGCGTGTTCAGCCGCCACGCGTGCCAGCCCGACATCAATTACCCGTTCGGGCAGAACCTGCAGCTGACCATCAAGAGCCGCGCCGCGGAGGAGGCGCCAAAGGTGGCGGAAGCCTCCGAGCCTCCCAGCAAGGACGCGGACGACAGAGGCAAGGATAAGGACAAGGACAAGGCCGCGCCGCAACGCCGCCTCAACACCATCGGCGATATGTTCGCGGCGCTGCGCGCCTGCTGGGTGCCGCCCGCCAAGGACGCGAGTCGCGCCGGCACGCAAATGTCGGTGCGGCTGAGCTTCAAGCGCAACGGCGAACCGGTGGGCCCGCCGCGGGTCACGTTCGTGAGCCCCGGCATCCCGGCGCAAGTGCGGCAGACCTACCTCGACGCGGTGACGGCCGCGCTCAACCGCTGCACGCCCTTGCCGTTCAGTCCCGGCCTCGGCGGCGCGCTTGCCGGCCGCCCCATCGCCATCCGCTTCATCGACGATAGGCCGCAGTAGCACAGCGTGCTTTGGCCTCTAACCCGTCACCCTGAGGAGCGCCCGAAGGGCGCGTCTCGAAGGGCGACGGCCCGGGCCGATCATCCTTCGAGACGCCGGCCTGCGGCCGGCCCTCAGGATGACGGATGAAAGTGAGTGACCGCGTGCCGCGATTCCCGTTCGACGCGGGGCCGACGCCTCGGCTAGAATGCGCGAGTGGGGCGCGACGGAGGGCGGGCCATGAAGCCATCGCTTCTTCTCGGCTGCATGGTGGTCCTGATCGGATGGTCGTCGGCGATCGCCGGCGATCAGGGCGCCGTGCCGCCGCCGTGGCCGTCCTGGTGGCGCGGGTTCCCGCTCGATCCCACCGCGCGCGCACACTCGAACTCGGTGCGCGTGTCGGATGCGTGCTGGCGCACCTGCGAGACCCACTGCAGCCGGCGCTTCCAGGCGTGCGCCACTGCCTATGCGGGCAACGATTGCCGCAGCGAGACCGACGCCTGCGATCTCGCCTGCCTGAAGACATGCCGGACGTATGGCGGCCCGTTCCTCGACATCACCAACTCGGGACCTTAGTAAATGGCGGTGCGCGCGGAAGTTTCCCTGCCCAAGCAATGGGAAGATTGGGCCAGCTGGGCGTTCGGCATCTGGCTGTGCATCTCGCCGTGGGCGCTCGAGTTCGATCTCGACCGCGTCCCGACCCGCAATGCGGTCATCGTCGGCTTCCTGATCATCCTCGCCGAAGTGATCACCCTGTCGGTGTTCCGGCCGTGGGAGGAATGGATCAACGTCGCGCTCGGCGCGTGGCTGGTGATCTCGCCCTGGGTTCTCGGCATCGCGTCGCCGGCCGCCAAGGCGAACTTCGTCATCGTCGGCGTGCTGGTCGTTGCGCTCGCGGTCTACGAGATGCGCAGCGCGGAGGGGGAGACGTAGCCTCCTCGTCATTGCGAGCGAAGCGAAGCAATCCAGGAAAAATGCGCCAGCGGCCCCTGGATTGCGTCGTCGCCGCTGCGCGGCTCCTCGCAATGACGATCACACCGGATCGATCAATATCCCCGGATTGAGCAGCCCCTGCGGGTCAAGCTCGCGCTTGGCGGCGCGCAGCGCCGCGGCGAACAGCGACGGGCGCTGGCGGTCGTACCACGGGCGGTGATCGCGCCCGACCGAATGGTGATGGGTGACCGTGCCGCCGCCGTCGATCACCGCGTCGAGCGCCGCGGACTTGATCGCCGTCCACTGCTCCAGCAATTTCCCGTGCCGCCCCGGCGCATGGAACGTGAAATAGGGCGCCGGCCCGTCCGGGTAGACGTGGGTGCAGCGGCAGGTGACCTGGCCGGGCCGTCCCGTCGCGTCTTTGACGGCGCGCTCGGTCGCCGCCTTGATGCGGTCATGGAACGCTTCGAACCGGTCCCAGGTGATCGCCGTCTCGAACGTGTCGTTGATGACGCCGAGCCGGATCATGCGCTCGATCAGATAGGGCATGCGGATGAACGCGGTGCGCCAGCGCCCGGCGGCGCCTTCGCGGTGCGCGTCCGCGCCGTCGGTACTTTCCGGCGCGCCGCCATGGTCGGCGCAACATTCGACAGCGCGCTTCATCCACGGCTCGAGCGCGTGGTCGGCGGACTCGAAGGCGAGCACCATGATGGCGGCGCTGCCGTCCGCGGCGCCGGTGTTGAGCGCCTCCTGCGGATCGAGGATGCGGCAGTTGGCCGGATAGAGCCCCGCCTGTGACACCTGGCGCAACGCCCGCGCCGCGGTGAAGAAGTCCTTGAACCGCACCGCGCCGCCGGCGCGAAAGCGCGGGCGGTCCTGCAAGCGCATCCACGCCTGGGTGATGATGCCGAGCGTCCCCTCCGAGCCGATGATGAGGCGGTCCGGGCTCGGTCCGGCGCCCGAGCCGGGCAGTCGCCGCGTTTCCAGCACGCCCTTCGGAGTCACCACCCGCAGCGATTCCACGAGATCGTCGATGTGGGTGTAGAGCGTCGCGAAGTGCCCGCCCGAGCGCGTCGCGATCCAGCCGCCGAGCGTCGAGTACTCGTAGCTCTGAGGAAAGTGCCGCAGGGTGAGCCCGTGCGGCTTGAGCTGGGCTTCGAGCGCCGGGCCGTAGGCGCCGCCCTCGATAAGCGCGGCCCGCGAGGCGCGGTCGACCTCGACCACGCGGCCGAGGTGCTTGAGGTCGATGGTGACGGCGCCCTTGTGCCGGCCGGCAATGAGCTTCGGCTCGACGCCGCCCGCGACCGTCGAGCCGCCGCCGAACGGCGTCACCGATGCGGCCGCGCCGCCCGCCCAATCGAGCACCGCCGCGACCTCGGCCTCGCTGCGCGGATAGGCGACCACGTCCGGCGCGCTGGCGTAGTCGCCGACGAGACCGCGCACGTAGTCCGGATAGGATTTGCCGTAGGTGTGCGCCGCGCGGTCGTAGGGCGCGCACGAGCAGATGTCAGCCAGCGCTGCGGGCGGCGTCAGGCGCGGTGCCGCGAGCTTGATGTCCTCGAGCCGGGGCGGCGCGATCTCTTCGCTCGGCACCCCGCCGAAGCGTTGCGCCGCCCGCTGCCGCGCGAAGGCCTCTTCTTCCGCGGTCGCGCCTTCGCCCTCGCGGCCCCATCCGAAATGCTTGAGACGCGGCTCGCTCACCCTCGTCCTCCCGCTTTATTTGTCTGCTGCGTTCAGGCCTGAGCGGCGGCCGGCGGCGCCGCTCGCACGCGGCACAGCAGGCCGCGCGTGTCGACCGAGCCCGAGGCCGGGTCCCAGCGGCCGTCGTAGGACAGGGCGGCGTTGATGTTGATGTCGAGGGCGCCGTGATCGGGCACCGCGCTGTGCGGCCGCCACCATCCCATGCCGGTGCTCACCACGCCGGGCGGCGTGCGGTCGCTGATTTTTGCGCGCAACCGGCAGGCGCCGGGCCCGTTCGGGATATCGACGGTGACCCACGCGCCGTCCGCGACGTCGAGCGAGCGCGCCGTGTCCGGATGGATCAGCAGGATCGGATCGGGCGAGACCTTGGTCGCCCATGTTTGATCGCGGAAGCGCGAATGGTGGTAGGACTTTTCGCGGTCGCCGGTGAGCAGGATGAGCGGATAGTCCGAACGAACGGCAGCGGGCTGCGTCTCGCGCGTCGGCGGCACGTAAGCGGGAAGCGGATCGAGCCCGGCCTCGCGCATCGCTTCGGACATGAGTTCGACCTTGCCGGTGCGGGTGGCGAACGGCGCCTCGGCGAAGTTGCCCGGTCGATACGGCACCTGCACGTAGCCGGTGCGCTGCAGTTCTGCGAGCGAAATGCCGCTGTCGCCGAGGATGAACGTGTTGAAGGCGCGCTGCGTGCGCCACGGCAGGAAATTCTTTGTCAGCGCGCCGCGCTGCGCCAGGCGATCGACCAGGCCGACCGCGATGTCGAGGTCGCAACGCGCTTCTCCGCGCGGGGGAACCGCGGCGCGGGTGTAGATCACGGCCGGACCGCCCGCCGCGAACGACACTTCTTCCTCCTCCAGCGCCGTCGTCTTGGGCAGCACGAGGTCGGCCATTTCGGCGGTCGGCGTCATGTCGTGGGCGGCGACGGCGAGGAAGTCGAGCGCGCGCAGCGCCTCCCTGGTGCGCGCCGTGTCAGGATAGGTGACCAGAATGTTGACGCCGCTCACGTAGAGCGCGCGCACCGGATAGGGTTTGCCGGTGAGGATGGCGGAGAGCACCGACGGGTTGTGACATGCCGTCTGCCACCCCTTCGGCCCCGCCCATAGCGGAAACTGCGCGGCCCCGATCGTCTGCTCCTCGACCTCGCGCGGCAGCCGGAACTCGGGCCGGTGCAGCACGTCGAGGTAGGTGGAAAACCCGCGCGGCGGCTTCACCCGCCGGTTGCCGCCCAGCCGGTCGGCGTTGCCGCCGATCGCGACCAAACAATGGAACGCGCGGTAGGTCTGCACGCCGGCGCTGAACGCGTCGATGCCGTGGCCGCTGACGAAGGTCGACGGTCCGTCGCCGTAGAGCAGCGCCGCCGCCGTAATGGCGTCGGCCGGCACGCCGGAGAGCTGCGCGGCGACCGCCGGCGGATAGGCGGCAACGCGTTGCTTGAGTTCCTCGAAGCCGTGGCACCAGCGTTCGACAAAGGCACGATCGTAAAGTCCCTGCGCGATCATCACCTGCATCATGGCGAGCGCGATCGCGGCGTCGGTACTCGGGCGCGGCCGCAGCCACAGGTCGGCGAGGTCGCAGGCCGGGATGCGCTTGGGATCGATCACTACGATGCGGGCGCCGCGCTCCTTGGCCCGCTTGAGCGCCGCCCATTGCACCGGATCGGCCGCGTAGGAGTTACGCCCGACGATGAGGATCGTCCTGGCGTTCGCCACGTCCTCGCCGCCCGCGATGTTGAGGCCGGTCGCGCGCGCGCTCACCGCCCGGCAGCCGCCGCACAGGTCCTGATTGATCATCCAGTTCGGGCTGCCGATCGAGCGCATGAGCAGCGCGACGATCAGCCCGCGGCTGAAGTAGGCGCCGCTCACCGCCCCGGCGATGGCGAGCGGCCCATATTCTTGGCGCACCGCCGCCAGCCGGTCCGCCATCTCGTCGAGCGCCTCGTCCCAGGAAATCTCCTGCCATTGCCCGCTGCCGCGCGGGCCGCTGCGGCGACGCGGATGCACGACGCGCGAAGGACCGTAGGTGATGCCGGTCGCGCCACGGATGCCTTTGATGCAGAACGCGCCCTTGGAATAGGGATGCTGCGGATTGGGCGCGACGTTGGTGACGCGGCCGTCCTCGACCGTGAGCCGCGAGCCGCAGCACACCGAGCATTCCCAGCAGGTGCTGGGATAGACGCCGTCGGCAGTTGATCGGCTCGAGTCCATTTGTTTGTTGCTCGCCAGCGCTCCGCCGTCATCCCGAGGAGTCGTGTAGCCCGGATGACGCCGCGAAGCGGCGGAAATCCGGGGCCGACCGCCCCGCATTTCGCTTCGATCATGCGGGCTACGAATTCAATACGACCGCGGCATGCCGAGCACGTGCTCGCCCAGGAACGCGAGGATGAGGTTGGTCGAGATCGGTGCGATCTGCATCAGCCGGGTCTCGCGCCATTTGCGCTCGACATCGTAGTCTTTGGCGTAGCCGAAGCCGCCGTGGGTCTGCAGCGCCGCTTCCGCCGCGTGCCACGAGGCTTCCGACGCGAGCAGCTTCGCCATGTTGGCCTCGGGCCCGCACGGCCTTTGCGCATCGAACAGGGCCGCCGCCTTGCGGGTCATCAGGTCGGCCGCCTCGGTTTCCGCATAGGCGCGCGCGATCGGGAACTGCACCCCCTGGTTCTGGCCGATCGGACGGTCGAACACCACGCGCTCGGTGGCGTATTTGCTGGCCACCCGGATGAACCAGCGTGCGTCGCCGATTCCCTCCGAGGCGATCAGCACCCGCTCGGCGTTCATGCCGTCGAGAATGTAGCGGAAGCCCTTGCCCTCTTCGCCGACCAGGTTCTCCGCCGGCACCTCCATGCCGTCCATGAACACTTCGCACGACTGGTGATTGATCATCGCCTTGAGCGGGCGGATGTCGAGGCCCTTGCCGCGCGCGGCGCGGATGTCGACCAGGAACACGGAGAGGCCATCGGTCCGCTTCTTCACCTTGTCGACCGGCGTCGTGCGCGCGAGCAGCAGCATCAGGTCGGAATGGAGCGCGCGCGAGGTCCACACCTTCTGGCCGTGCACGACGTATTTGTCGTTGCCGCGGCGCTCGGCGCGGGTCTTGAGCTTGGTGGTGTCGGTGCCGGAGGTCGGCTCGGTGACGCCGAACGCCTGCAGGCGCAATTCGCCCGAGGCGATCTTCGGCAGATAGCGCCGCTTCTGCTCGGGGCTGCCGTGGCGGAGCACGGTGCCCATGATGTACATCTGCGCGTGGCACGCCGCCGCGTTGCAGCCGGATGCGTGCACCTCCTCGAGGATCACGGAGGCTGCGCGCAGCGGCAGGCCCGAGCCGCCGTATTCCTCCGGGATCAGCGCGCCGAGGAATCCGGCCTGGGTGAGCGCGGCGACGAAGTCGGTCGGGTAGGCTTCGCGCGCCTCGAGATCGCGCCAATAGGGGCCGGGGAATTTCTCGCAGATGCGGCGCACCGCGTCGCGGATGTCCGCGTGGTCCTCGCCGATCGTCAGCGCGAGGTGGTCGCTCTCGGGGCGGGTCGCAACGTCGTTCATGGCACCTGACTCCGCTTCATTGAGACAAGCCCCTTCCCCTCAGTCTCGTCATTGCCCGCGAAAGCGGGCAATCCAGTACGCCCGGACCTGAAATTTTGCTCAGCGCCGATAACGCCTGCCTGGGTTACTGGATCGCCCGCCTGCGCGGGCGATGACGACCTGGATTGTGGCTTGCTTTTGCTCCAGATCACTCTCCTTTAAACACCGGCTTGCGCTTCTCGTTGAAGGCGCGGATGCCCTCCTCGCGGTCCTTGGTCGGGATGAGGCGATTATACGCCTCGATTTCGAACAGCAGGGCGTTTTTCAGGTCCATCTGCAAACCGTGATGGATCGACTTCTTGGCTTGGCGCACGGAGAGCGGCGCGTTGGCGGCGATGGCCTCGGCGGTCGCGACGGCGTCCTGGATCAAGGTTTCCGGCGGACACAGGCGGTTGACAATGCCCCAGCGCAGCGCGTCCTCCGCAGTGAACGGCTTGCCGGTGAGGATGATCTCTTTGGCTCGCCGCTCGCCGACCGCGCGCGGCAGGAGCTGGGTGCCGCCGGCGCCCGGCATGATGCCGAGCGTCACCTCGGTGAGCGCGAATCGCGCGGTCGCCACCGCATAGGCGAAGTCGCAGGCGAGCGTCATCTCGCAGCCGCCCGCGTAGGCGGGGCCGTTCACCGCCGCGATCACCGGCACCGGACAATCGAGCAGCGCCCAGTACTGGCGCTCGAAGATCTCGTGCTGCGCCTCCCACTGCGCCTTGGTCATGCCGTTGCGTTCCTTGAGATCGCCGCCGGCGCAGAACACGCGTCCGCCCGCGCCGGTGAGAATCGCGGCGCGCACGGAGCCGGGCTCGGCGATCAGCCCGGTCCAGAAATCCAGCAGGTCGCGCCCCATCTGGGTGTTGAGCGCGTTCGCGACCTCCGGCCGGTTCAAGGTGACGATCAGCACGTGGGCGCCGTGCATCTCCACCCGCAAGGTCTGGTAGTCCGTTCTCATCGGCGCGACACCGTCTTCGGTTGGGCGGGCGGA
>DASZJC010000197.1:0-2253 GCA_035948495.1 Xanthobacteraceae bacterium
GGCGTGTAGTCGTCGTTGAGCAGCAGCACCCGGTACATGTTGGGCCGCTTGGTCTGCGGCCGCGTCTTGGTGATGACGGCGCTGCCCGGCTGGCCGGCATCGCCGCGCCGCTTGCGGTCGTCGTCGGCAAGGCGCGGGGCCGGCGGCGCTTCCCGGGCGGTCTGCTTGGTCGGATCGGTCGGCGGGATCATGGTCCTGTCGTCGGCTGCCGGCCCCACACCGGCCTTGCGAAGGGAATCGATCGCCGCGCGAGAGCGGCGCGCGACGCCCCTCACATAATAATCATGCCGGCGACGGCGTTCCAGACTCTCGGTCAAAAGCGCGTAAGCCCCCCGCATCGACCCGGCGCCGGCCGATTCATCCGCCACGCTGACGATCGAATGGGGCAAAAAATCGAACGTGATCGACACTCTCGCGGCTGGCTCGGCCGGCTCCCTCTCCGGGAGAGGGATGGGGTGAGGGGTTCGGACCTATCGATAGATCGTAACCCCCTCACCCCAACCCTCTCCCCTCCGGGGAGAGGGGGCACGCCGAGGCTGCCGCCCGATCGCCGATCATTTCAGAACCAGTAGGTTACGAAGCTGGGGGCAACAAAAAGCCCGACCGAACGGCCGGGCTTTGCAGTCAACGGCGGCAGGCTGCTGCCGCGCGGCGCCGAGATTACTTCGCCTTGGCGAAATAGCCCTCGAGCGGCTTGTACGTCTGCTTGGCGAGGTCGGCATAGAGCTCGCCGAACTTGCCGCTGCGCGCCACGAACCCCTCGTAGGCGGTCTTGAGGAAGTCGGACTGCACCTCGATCGCCGTTTCCAGCGACTTGGCGCCGAACAGCTTTTCGGCTGCCGCCGCAGTCGTCTCGAAGGATTGCTTCGAGTAATCCGCCACTTCGCTCGCGATCGCCTGGACGCCCTTGCTGACCGCGCCGAATTGCTTGAGCACGACGTCCATCCCGTCGCTCCCGAACTTCTGGAATTCGTCGAAATTCTTCAACATCGTCATCCCCTTACGGCCCGTCGCCGAGCCGGGGCTCGGCTTGATGCGGATGCGCCGGACCCGGCCGGGCCGGCATCGAAAGATACATATTGCGCTGCACAATAAAGTCAAGAGTCTTTTTGCGCTGCAATAGACATGTTTGCGCCGTATTGGCCCGACCAAATCCCCGTGGTTGCTTAACGCTTTGGCAACCGCGGCGGCCTAGCGTCGGCGACCGAGTTTGTCGCCAGAAGGCCGTCCGCACTGCGGAAGGGGACGTTTCTCGCACGGCGTTTCGGACCGACTGGCGAACGCACCGATCGAGCGGGGTGCGCAGCCGTCGGGCATTGCGCGTCGGTCGGGACAACAACAGGGACGGCGGGTGCTGCCGTTGCAGAACCCGCGCATGAGGGACGGGAATCACATGTGCCGTTCTGGGGACCGGCCATCGCGCCGGATTGGTGGAAAAATTGTCGCGCTCGCCGCCGTGATCCTGGGGATCGCGGTCGCCTGCGACAGCGCCGATGCCCGCAGCCGCCATCATCGCAGCCGCGGCTCGCACGTCGCCCACGGCGGCGGAGGCTATTCGCCGCCCTACGCGGATATCGTGGTCGATGCCAATTCCGGGCAGGTGCTGCACGCCAGCAACCCCGACGCCCTGAGGCATCCGGCCTCGCTCACCAAGATCATGACCCTCTACCTGCTGTTCGAGCAGCTGGAGGCCGGCAAGCTCAAGCTCGACTCGCGCCTGCCCATATCCTCGCACGCGTCGGTGCAATCGCCGACCAAGCTCGAGCTGCGGGCGGGGCAGACCATCGCGGTCGAGGACGCCATCAAGGGCATCGTGACCAAGTCGGCCAACGACGCCGCCGTGGTGGTCGCCGAGGCGATCGGCGGCAGCGAGGACAATTTCGGCCGGCTGATGACCCGCAAGGCGCACGCGCTGGGCATGACGCGCACGGTCTACGTCAACGCGTCGGGACTGCCGAACGACGAGCAACTCACCACGGCGCGCGACCAGGCGACCCTCGGCCGCGCCATCCAGGAGCGCTTCCCGCGCTACTACCATTACTTCTCGCTGCCGAGCTTCAGCTACCACGGCATGGCGATGCGCAATCACAACCACCTGCTCGGGCGCGTCGCCGGCATGGACGGCATCAAGACCGGCTACACGCACGATTCCGGCTTCAACCTCGTCACCTCGGTGCACCGCAACGGCCGGCACGTCGTCGCCGTGGTGCTGGGCGGCTCCTCGGGCGGCGCACGCGACGCGCGCATGCGCGA
>DASZJC010000198.1:0-8132 GCA_035948495.1 Xanthobacteraceae bacterium
TACCTCAACCGCCGCGTCTCCGATTGGCGCATCATGACCGGCAAGGAGCGGGCGAAGGAATATGCCGCGCTGCTGACGCGCGTCGAGCACGCTTATGCGGTCGACCGCTACATCATGCTCGCCCTGTGGGGCATGGAATCCGCGTTCGGCGACGTGGTCGTCAACCCCAAGCACATGCGCCCGGTGATGCCGGCGCTTGCCGCGCTGGCCTGGGGCGAGCGGCGCCGCCGCGCGTACTGGGAACAGGAATTGCTCAACGCGCTCGTCATCGTCGAGCGCGGCTGGGCGAAGCCCGAGGAGATGATCGGCTCCTGGGCCGGCGCCATGGGCCACACCCAGTGGATGCCCGAGGTTTGGCTGCACATGGGGGTCGATTTCAACGGCGATGGCCGCATCTCGCCTTACGGCCCGCCCGACGACGCGCTCGCCGGCACGGCGCGCTACATCCTGGAGCGCGGCAAATACAAGCGCGGCGTCGAATGGGGCTGCGAAGTGCGCCTGCCGGCCCGCGCCGCGGGCCGCGGCGGCGCACGCACCTTGGCAGCGTGGAAGCAGGCCGGCGTCATCCGCGCCGACGGGGCGGCGTTCGCGCATCCCGACGAGCGGGCGCGCCTGTGGCGCCCGGTGCCGGGCGGGCCGGCGTTCCTGCTGACCCGCAATTTCTTTGCGGTCAAATCCTATAACCCGTCGAACAACTACGCCCTCGCCATCGTCCATCTCGGCGACCGCATTCGCGGCGGAGGCCCGTTCGTGCAGCCGTTCCCGGGCGGCGAGCGCACCCCGACGATTGCGGAATTGCAGGAAATCCAGCGGCGGCTGACCGCGCTCGGTTTCGACACCGGCGGCACCGACGGCCGGGTCGGCAACGAGACCATGCTTGCGGTGCGCGCCTTCCAGCGCAAAGCCGGTCTCGTGCCGGCCGACGGCTACGCCGGCCTGAAGGTGCTCGCCAAGCTGCGGCAGGGCGGGTGACACGCGCGCGCTGAGCGCGTGGCGGGCCGCTGCCACACAATATAAAGTGCGCCGCGATTGAAACAGGGAACGGCTGTATGACGACCCCGAAGACAAGGGCCGCGCGGGCGGCACCAACACGAGCGGCACCGGCAAACGACCCGCTTGCCGCCATCGAGCGGCCGGTCCCGGCGGGCACCAACGCGGCCGGCTTCGGCAGCGACGTCGCGGCGGAGACGCTGCGCGCGCTCGACGTCCCCTACATCGCGCTCAATCCCGGGGCGAGCTACCGCGGGCTGCACGACAGCCTCGTCAACCATCTCGGCAACGCCCGGCCGCAAATGCTCCTGTGCCTGCACGAGGAGCACGCCGTCGCGATCGCGCAGGGCTACGCCAAAGTGACCGGGCGCGCGATGGCGGCCGCGGTCCACTCGAACGTCGGCCTGTTCCACGCCACCATGGCGGTCTTCAACGCCTGGTGCGACCGCGTGCCGGTGATCGTGATCGGGGCGACCGGACCGGTCGACGCCGCCAAGCGCCGGCCGTGGATCGACTGGATTCATACGGCGCGCGACCAGGGCGCGATCGTGCGCGGCTACGTCAAATGGGACGACCAGCCCGCCTCCCCGGCGGCCACGCGCGAGGCGCTGCTGCGCGCCGGCTGGATCGCCCAGACCCCGCCCATGGGCCCGGTCTACGTCAATCTCGACGCCGGGCTGCAGGAGGCGCCGCTCGAGGCGCCGCTGCCGGAGATCGATGCGGCGCGGTTCATGCCGCCCGCTCCGGTCGCGCCGCCGCCGGCATTGATCGAACAGGCGGCGTCGGCTTTGCGCGCGGCAAAGCGGCCGGTGATCCTCGCCGGTCGCGCCTCGCGCAGCCTCGCCGCGTGGGATGCGCGCGTCGCTCTCGCCGAAGCGGTCGGTGCCCGCGTCGTTACCGATCTCAAGCTCGCCGCCGCGTTCCCGACCGATCATCCGCTCCATGCCGGCGCACCCGGCACCGTCGCGCCGGTGGCGGAAGCCGCCGCTGTCATCCGGGAGGCCGACCTTATTCTCAGCCTCGACTGGGTCGACCTTGCCGGCACGTTGCGCACGGTGTTCGGCGCCGATCCTCCCCCGGCGCGCATCGTCCAGGTCACCCTCGATCATCTCATCCACAACGGCTGGAGCATGGACCATCAGGGCCTGCCTCCCGTCGATCTGCTGCTCGCGGCCCAGCCCGACGTGGCGGTGCCGGCGCTGCTGACGGCGCTCGGCGCCGGCGCCGCACCGCGCGGCGGCGCGGCGACCCCGGCGCTGCCGAAGCCCGTCACCGGCGATCGCCCCATCACGGTCGACGATCTTGCGGCGGCGCTGCGCCGCGCGGTCGGCACGCGCGCGGTCACCCTCACCCACCTGCCGCTGGGGTGGAACGGCGCGAGCTGGACGTTCCGCCATCCGCTCGACTACATCGGCTCGGAAGGAGGCGGAGGCATCGGTGCCGGTCCCGGCGTCTCCGTCGGTGCCGCGCTGGCGCTACGCGGCTCCGGCCGGTTGCCCGTCGCGGTGTGCGGCGACGGCGACTTCCTCATGGGCGTCACCGCGCTGTGGACGGCGGTGCACTACCGCATCCCGCTTTTGCTCGTCGTCGCCAACAACCGCTCCTTCTTCAACGACGAGGTCCACCAGGAACGCGTCGCGCGCATGCGCGCGCGGCCGGTCGAGAACAAATGGATCGGCCAGCGCATCGACGATCCCGATATCGACCTTGCCGCCATGGGCCGCGCCCAAGGCGCGGTCGGGTTCGGGCCGGTGACGCGCACAGGCGGGCTCGAAGCCGTGTTGAGCGAAGCGATCGCGGCGGTCGAGGACGGCCGGGTGGCCGTGGTCGACGCGCGGGTCGAGCCGGGCTATACCCCGGCGATGACCGCGGCGCTCACCCGCACGGCCAAACCGACGTAAAAACATTCGAGTCGAGAGCATCTTGGCGATGCCGCGCGCGACCGTGCTGTCCGACCGGGCCGGCAATGCGGCGCCGCGCATGCGGCCGGCGGACCCGATCCTCGTGGTCGAGGACATCGTCAAACGGTTCGAAACCCCGGACGGCGCGCTCACCGCAATCGATCGCGTGTCTTTCGCCGTCGCGCCGGGCGAGTTCCTGGCGGTAATCGGGCCGTCGGGCTGCGGCAAGTCGACGTTGTTCAACGTGATCGGCGGCTTGATCGACGGGTACGAAGGCCGCGTCGCCGTCGCCGGCGAAACCTTGCGCGGTCCACACGCGGCGATCGGCATGGTGTTCCAGGAGGAATCGACCTTTCCCTGGCGCACGGTGATCGAGAACGTCGCGTTCCCGCTGGAGATCGCCGGGGTCGCCAAGGCGGAACGGCTCGAGCGCGCCCGGCATTTCGTCGCCCTCGTCGGGCTCTCCGGATTCGAACGGCGCTATCCGGCCGAATTGTCGGGCGGCATGCGCCAGCGCGTCGCCATGGCGCGCACGCTCGCGTCCGAGCCGAAGATCCTGCTCATGGACGAGCCGTTCGCCGCGCTCGATGAGCAGACGCGGCTCCTGCTCGGCGACAAGGTGCTGCAGATCCAGCAGGAGCTGAAGCAGACCACGCTGCTGATCACCCACAACATCACCGAGGCGGTGCAATTGTCCGACCGCATCCTGGTGATGACCTACCGGCCCGGCCGGGTGAAGCGGGTCGTCGCCGTCGACCTGCCGCGGCCGCGCACCTCGGCGATCGTCTCGAGCGACGCGTTCGGACACTGCGTCGCGCAAATCTGGAGCGACCTGCGCGAGGAGGCGACTCGCGGCATGGCCGAGGCGGAGGCGCTGTCGCTGCGCGCCGGAGCCGCGCCGTGACCGCGGCGCGCCGGTGGAGCGCGAGCCTGCGGGCGCCGGCACTCGGCCTCGGCACGGTGGCGCTGGCGATCACACTCATCCAGATCCTGATCGAGGCCGGCCGCATCAACCGCTTCATCGTGCCGCTGCCCACGCAGATCGCGGCGAGCTTCGGCCGGGTCATCGTCGAGGAGAACGTGCTCGGCCGCTTCCTCCTCACCGCCGGCGAGGCGCTCGCGGCCGGCGTGCTGCTCACGATCGTCGGCGTCGGCATCGGCGTGCTGCTCTACCGTTTCCGCTTGCTGCGCCTCGCCTGCGAGACCTGGGTCGCCGCCCTCGCCTCGGCGCCGATCGTGCTGATGTATCCGCTGTTCCTGGTGATCTTCGGGCGCAGCGCCCTGACCATCGTAATGATCGGGTTCGTCGCCGCGTTGCCGCCGGTCATCCTCAAGACGCTCGAAGGGCTCGCCGCAACCCGGCGCGTGCTGATCGACGTCGGCCGCAGCTTCAAGCTCACTCCGGCGCAACAGTTCCGGAAGATTCTGTTTCCGGCGGCGCTGCCGAGCGTGTTCGTCGGCATCCGGCTCGGCCTGATCTTCGCGTTGATCAACATCGTCGGGGTCGAGTTTCTGATCAATTTCGGCGGGCTCGGCCAGCTCATCAACGAGCTGGCGGAGCGCTACGATCTCCCCGGCACCTACGCGGCGATCTGCTTCGTCATCCTGGTCAGCATCTGCTTTTTCGCCGTCACCGGTTGGATCGAACGATGGCTCAGACCGGCCGACTGACCCGCGCGCCCGCGCTTGCGGCGGCGGCGAGCCCGGTGATGCTGCTGCGCATCGCGCTGATTGCCGCGGTCCTCCTCGGATGGCAGGCGCTGTCCGCCTCGGGCCTGCTGTTCCGCGACGTCGTCCCCTCGCTCGGCGCGATCGCCGGCGCGCTGACGCGGCTCCTGCTCGACTCCGGCTTCTACTGGCACCTGGGGGCGACCGGGCTCGAGATCTCAACCGCCCTCGTCATCGGCGGCCTCTCCGGCCTTGCGGTCGGCCTCGCGCTCGGCGCCAACCGCCTGCTCGGCAAGGCGTTCGAGCCGTACCTCTATTATCTCGGGCCGACGCCGAAGATCATCTTCTTCCCGATCATGATCATGTGGTTCGGCGTCGGGCCTGGCTCCAAGGTCGCCATGGGCGTCGTCTCCTGCTTCTTTCCCGTTGCCTTGTCGGCGGCCGCCGGCATGCGCCGGATCGACCGGGTCCTGATCCAGGTCGGACGGAGCTTTCGCGCCGGCACCTGGCACATGGTGAGCAAGATCTACCTGCCGGCGATGCGCGAGCCGGTCGTCAACGGCATCCGCCTCGGGTTCGGCGTCGCCGTCATCGGCACGCTCTTGGCGGAGACCAAATTGTCGAACCGCGGCGTCGGATTCCTCGTCATCAACAGCTACAGCACCTTCGACATGCCGCGCATGTACGCCCTGCTGATCGTCGTGTTCGTGATCGCGATCGGCGCCAATGCGCTGATCGGCCGGCTCGGGGCCGCCACGTCCACCCGGCAATCCTGAAGGAAACACGCGATGCGTCGACTGTAAGCGCTCACTAGCTATTGTTGGAGATGTTTCGAGGAAATGCCGCGCTTCACTTAAGGAGAAGAACATCCACGTGAACCTGCGCAGCGCAGCGCGCGATAGCGACCGTGCGCTGCCCATTCAGTGACGCGATGGCCGTGGGCGCTGATTTGCGGTTCGCGTCGACCGCCTGCGTATTCGCCCGGATTGCCGGTCGAGCCTGAATCGTCTTGAACGGGTGCGGTCGCGCCGCCATCGTTCGCGCGCACGGTAAGCTTTACCCGATGTCCACCTACCGCCTCGACAGGCTGTTTGCGCCGCGTTCGATCGCCGTCGTGGGCGCGAGCCCGCGCGAACGCTCGCTCGGCCGCGCCGTCCTGCGCAACCTGGTCGCCGGCGGCTTCGGCGGCCCAATTCGTCTCGTCAATCCCAACTATGCGCAGATCGAAGGCCTCGCGGCGGTCACGAGTATCGCGGCCCTGCCCGACGTGCCCGACGTTGCGGTCATCGCGGTGTCGCCGCCGGCGGTCCCGGACATCGTGGCGGCCGCCGCCGCCAAGGGCATCGCGGCGGCCATCATCATCACCGCCGGGCTCGGCCATGGACCCGGCTCCCTCGCCGAGGCCGCCGCGCGAGCCGCGCGGGCGCACGGCCTGCGCCTCGTCGGCCCCAACTGCCTCGGCGTGATGGCGCCGGCCGCCAAGCTCAACGCGAGCTTTGCCACGCGCATGCCCGCGAGCGGCGATCTGGCGCTGATCTCGCAATCGGGCGCGATCGTCGCCGGCGTCGTCGAATGGGCGGCGCAGCGCGCGATCGGGTTCTCCGCCGTGGTCTCGATCGGCGATCAGGCCGACGTCGATTTCGGCGATCTTCTCGACCATTTCGCCAACGACCGGGCAACGCGCGCGATCCTCCTCTACATCGAAGCGATCAAGGACGCGCGCAAGTTCATGTCGGCGGCGCGCGCCGCCGCTCGCGCCAAGCCGGTGATCGCGATCAAGGCGGGACGCCACGCGGGCGCCGCGAAGGCCGCTGCGACGCATACCGGGGCGCTCGCCGGGTCGGACGCCGTCTACGACGCCGCGTTCCGTCGCGCCGGCCTGCTGCGCGTGCGCGATCTCGACGAATTGTTCGATGCCACCGAGACGCTCGCGCGGCTGCGGCCGTTTCCCGGCAAGCGGCTGATGATCCTGACCAACGGCGGCGGCATCGGCGTGCTGGCGCTCGATCGGCTCGCCGATTTCGGCGGCACGGCCGCGCAATTGTCGGCCGCGACCCTGGCGCAGCTCGACGCGGTGCTGCCGCCGACGTGGTCGCGGTCGAATCCGGTCGACATTATCGGCGACGCCGACGCCGACCGCTACGCCGCAACGCTCGACGTGCTGCTCGCCGCTCCCGACAGCGACGCGCTGCTGGTGATGAACGTGCCCACCGCGTTGGCGTCCGCCAACGCCACCGCAACGCGGGTGGCGGAATTGGTCACCGCTTACCGCGCACGGGTCTACGGGGCGAGGCCGGTGTTTGCCGTGTGGGCGGGCGAAGACCGCGCGACCGCCGACGCTTTCGATGCCGCCCGCATCCCGCATTACCGCACCGAAACCGATGCCGTGCGCGGGTTCATGCATCTGGTGCGCTACCGCGAGGCGCAGGACGCCTTGATGGAAACGCCGCCGAGCGTGCCCGAGCATTTCACGCGCGAGGCGGCGGCGGCACGCGAGGCGGTCGATCGCGCGCTCGTGGAAAACCGCGCCTGGCTCGATCCGCTCGAAGTCGGCCGCGTGCTCGCGGCCTATGCCATCCCGACCGCCCCGCTCGCTCTCGCGCGCAATCCCGACGAGGCCGCCGCGGCCGCCGCCCCGCATCTCGGCGCCGGAGATAAGGTCGTGGTGAAGATCCTCTCGCGCGACATCGTGCACAAGTCGGACGTCGACGGCGTGCGGCTGAACCTGGCGAGCGCAGCGGCAGTGCGCGAGGCGGCCGCGGACGTCGTCGCGGGCGCCCGCGCGGCGAGGCCCGACGCGCGCATCGACGGCGTGACCGTGCAGCCGATGATCGCGCGTCCCAAGGCGCGCGAGTTGATCGCCGGGCTCGCCGACGATCCGACCTTCGGCCCGGTCGTCGTGTTCGGCTGGGGCGGCACCGCGGTCGCGACCATCGACGACAAGTCCCTTGCGCTGCCTCCGCTCGATCTCAAGCTCGCCCGCGAACTCATCGCCCGCACGCGGGTCGCGCGGCTGCTGCGCGCCTATCGCAACGTTCCCGCCGCCCGGGAAGACGATGTCGCGCTGGTGCTGGTCAAGCTCGCGCAGCTTGCCGCCGATATCCCGGAGATTCGCGAGCTCGACATCAACCCGCTGCTGGCGGATGACCAGGGGGTCATCGCGGTCGACGCGCGGGTGACGATCGCCCCGCTCACGGGCGAACGTCGCGGCCGCGGCCATCCCCGGTTCGCGGTGCGGCCTTATCCCAAGGAATGGGAACGCACGATCCGGCTCGGCGAGGACCAGCCGATCTTCGTGCGTCCGGTCCGCCCGGACGACGAGGCGATGGTGCGCGCTTTTTTCGGCAAGGTGACGATGGAAGACGTGCGGCTGCGCTTCTTTGCGCCGGTGCGCGATTTCAGCCACGCGTTCATCGCGCGGCTCACCCAGATCGACTATGCGCGCGCCATCGCGCTCGTCGCGATCGACCCGGCCGGCGGCGAGATGCTGGGGGCGGTGCGGCTCCACGCCGACGCCAATTTCGACACCGGCGAATACGCCATCCTGGTGCGCTCCGACCTCAAGGGCCGCGG
>DASZJC010000199.1:0-2997 GCA_035948495.1 Xanthobacteraceae bacterium
GACCTCACCTCCCCGCTGGCGAGGGCACGCGTTTGCGGCCTCGTCCGGCGTCAGCCCACCCGAGAAATGAGCAAGCGGCGTGCCAATCCCGCTGCATCGGGCGCCGGGCGCCTTCCAGGCGACGCGCGGCCGCAAAGCGCAAGCCCCTCAGTGATTTGTCGTGAATCGCGGGAGCGGATCGGCGCGGAGCAAGGCGACGGACCTGCGGCCGGTGCTCAATTTTCGGGTGATCTGCCCTTCCCGCTGCCGTAAAACTGGTCGCACGCCCCGCCTCTCTCCGATCGACCCAACCGGGCCGATTTTCCACCTCGAGCCAAGGACGCCGCCATGCCGGACATCAAAATCCTCAACCCCGATGCGCTCGGAAAGCCGCTCGGCCAGTACTCGCACATGACCCGCGTCAAGGCGTCGGAGTTCCTGTTCATCGCCGGCCAGGTGGCGACGAACCGAGACGGCAAGCTCGTCGGCGCGGACGATTTCGACGCGCAATGCGTCCAGACTTTCGCCAACATCGAGGCGGCGCTGCGCTCCGCCGGCGCGGGCTTCGGCAACGTCGTGCAGCTCACCACCTATCTGGTGCACTCGCAGGACGTCGCGAAGTTCATGACCTATCGCCTGCGCGAGTTCCCCAAGCTGTTTCCCAGCGGCGTCTATCCGCCCAACACGCTGCTGATCGTCGACCGGCTGGTGCAGGAGGCGTTCCTGATCGAAGTGCAGGCGGTCGCGGCGTTGTAAAAGAAAGGCGAATAGCGAATAGTGAGTAGGGTTCCTCAGAGTCGTCATGCCCCGCGAAAGCGGGGCATCCAGTAATCATCGGCCGCAGCTTTATTTGAATATCCGTGATTACTGGATCGCCCGCTTTCGCGGGCGATGACGACGCTTGCGCGAATCTCAAAAGCTCAGCCGCGTCCCGAACACCTGGAACGAATAGAAGTACAATTCCGCATCGAGGGCGCGCTGGATGTTCGCCGCCTGGCGGAAGCCGTGCTGCTCGCCGGAAAACAGCAGATAGCCGACCAGAACCCGGTTGCGGCGCAGCGCGTCGACCATCCTCTCCGTTTGATTGGGCGGCACGATCCTGTCCTCGTCGCCCTGAAAGAAGATGACGGGCCGCGACAGGCGCTCCGCGTGCTCGGCGGGAGAGCGCTCCTTGTAGCGCGCCGCTTCCGCCGGGTAGGGCCCGATCAGCCAATCGAGATAGCGCGACTCGAATTTGTGGGTGTCCTTGGCGAGCGCGGCGGCATCGCTCACGCCGTAGTGGCTGGCGCCGCCGGCAAAATAGGCGCGGAAGGTGAGCGCCGCGAGCGTGGTGTAGCCGCCGGCGCTGCCGCCGGTGATCACGCTGCGGCGCGCGTCGACCAAATTCTGCGCCGCCAGGAATTTCGCGCCGTTGATGCAGTCGTCGACGTCGACGATGCCCCAGCTCAAGTGGAGCCGGTCGCGGTACTCGCGGCCGTAGCCGGTGCTGCCGCCGTAGTTCACGTCGAGCACCGCGATCCCGCGGCTGGTCCAATAGTGGATGCCCAGAGCGAGCGTGCTCACGGCCGCCGAGGTGGGGCCGCCATGGCAGCGAACGACCAGCGGCGGCTTCTCGCCGGCAGGCGCCGCGTAGTCCGGGTTGGTCGGCGGATAATAAAGACCGAAGGCGGTCTTGCCGTTTTCGGTGGGAAACTCGATCGCCTGCACCGGCGCGAGGCACCGCTTCACCGCATCGTCGTCCACGACGTCGGTCGAGCGGCGCAGGACCTGATGCTTGTGGGAAGCGAGGTCGAGGCGAACGATGCTCGGCGGCCGGTCGAACGCGCCGCCGCGGAAAGCCACGCGGTCGCCGCCGTCCGCCCGCACCGAGGAGAAATCGGTGAACGGCAGGTCGAGGCGCGTCAGCTGCCCCGACGCGAGATCGATCAGCGCAAGATTCCCGAGGCCGTTCTCCACATAGGCGGCGACGATCCGGTTGCGGCCGGCGAACGCGTAGGTGGACAGACCGAAGACCCACTGCGGCTGGCCGAACTCCGCGCGCATCGGCGCGAGCGGGCGCGTGTCCTTCGTGCCGAGGTCATAGCGGTAGAGGTTCCACCAGCCGCTGCGGTCGGAGACGAACAGAAGAGCCGACCCGTCGGGAGACCATTCGGGCTGGAACAACGATTCATTCGGACCGCCCGCAATCACGGCCGGCGCCCCCATCGGCGTGCCGTCGTCACCGAGCTCGACCACATAGAGCGTGGTGCCGACCCACGGCATGTTCGGGTGGTCCCACGCCAGATAGGCGAGCCGGCGCCCGTCGGGCGAGAGCTGGGGCGAGGAGAAGAAGTCGTGGCCCGAGGCCAGCACGCGGCCGGGATCCGAGGCGGGTCCGTCGAGCGCAACCGCGACGATCGCATTGTCCGGATACGGCTTGCTGGCGTCGGTGTGATCTTCGCGCACGCCGATCCAGCGCCTGCGCCGCCGATCGATGATCCCGTCGGCGTAGCGCCAGTTGTGCTCGGCGTCGGCGGGAGCCGGCGTCAGCGCCACCGGCGCCGCGCCGGCCTCCTGCCGATACAACCGGCCATCGGCATAGTTGGAGAAATAAACGGCGCCGCCGGCGACGCACCAGGAGCCGCCGCCGTATTCGTGCACCCGCGTGCGCGCATTGTAGGGCGCGGCATTGACGTCGCGCGCGGCGGTGCCGTCCGCCGCCGCCCGCAGCACGACGTAGCGCCCGCGTTCCTGCGGCCGCCCTTCCAGCCAGTAGATGTCGTCGCCGTCGAGCCGCACCTCCATCAACGCGATCGACTGCGCCACGATCAGCGACGACGTGATGGGCGACTTCCACGCGCCGTAAGGCGCGATCTGCTTTTCCGCCATGGGCAATCCGTTTCAATACGACTTCGGCAATCCGAGCACCCGCTCGGCGATGTAGCACAGGATGAGCTGCGGGGTGACCGGCGCGATGCGTGGGATCATCACCTCGCGCATGTAGCGCTCGACGTGGAACTCCTTGGCGTAGCCGTAGCC
>DASZJC010000200.1:0-2207 GCA_035948495.1 Xanthobacteraceae bacterium
GATGATGCCCTCGTTGGCCTCGAAGCCGTCCATCTCGACGAGCAGCTGGTTGAGCGTCTGCTCGCGCTCGTCGTTGCCGCCGCCGAGGCCGGCGCCGCGGTGGCGGCCGACCGCGTCGATCTCGTCGATGAAGATGATGCAGGGCGCGTTCTTCTTGGCCTGCTCGAACATGTCGCGCACGCGCGAGGCGCCGACGCCGACGAACATTTCGACGAAGTCGGAGCCCGAGATGGTGAAGAACGGCACGTTGGCTTCGCCGGCGATGGCGCGGGCGAGCAGGGTCTTGCCGGTGCCGGGCGGGCCGACCAAGAGCACGCCGCGCGGAATGCGTCCGCCGAGCCGCTGGAACTTGCCCGGATCGCGCAGGAACTCGACGATTTCCTGCAAGTCCTGCTTGGCTTCGTCGACGCCGGCGACGTCCTCGAAAGTGACGCGGCCGTGCGCTTCGGTCAGAAGCTTGGCGCGCGACTTGCCGAAGCCGAGCGCCTTGCCGCCCGCGCCCTGCATCTGCCGCGACAGGAAGATCCACACGCCGATGAGCGCGATGAACGGCAGCCACGAGATCAGCAGCTGCACGAACCACGGCACGTTGTCCTGCAACGGCCGCGCGCTGAACGCCACCTCTTTGCTGCGCAGCAGCGGCACCAGCCCGGGATCGTTGGGCGCGTAGGTCTGGAAGCTGCCGCCGCCGATGTACGTGCCGTGGATCTCCGGGCCCTGGATCACGAGGTCGCGCACGCGCCCCTGCTCGACGTCCTTGAGCAGCTGCGAATAGGGAATGTCCTGGGAACTGGTGTGCTGGCCGGGATTCTGGAACAGCGTGAACAGCGCCAGCAAGAGCAGGACGATGATGACCCACAAGGCGAGATTGCGCAGATTGGCGTTCATCCGATGTCCTTCACGGCGCGCCGGGCGCGCACCGATGCATCACGCACGACAACCCGGCGGCCGGTTGGGCTGGATCGCGATTCGCCCGGCAGCCCGTCCACCAGCGCACAATGTAGGTTCCGGCCGGGCTTCTGCCAAGGGAACCGGCCGCTGGTTGCCCAGTCTACCGCGCCTTCGTGAACGGATCTTTGGCGCTATTGCGGCGGCGGCGAGACGCCGGCCGCGCCGGCGAGCGCCGCGGCGGCGCTGGGGTGACCAGCACGCACCGGTCACGGTCGACGGCAACGAGCGCCCCGGCGAGGGTGCGCCTGCTCGCGCGTGCGGCCGCAATCGCCTCGCGCAGGTCGCGCCACAGCGCTTCAAGCCGCTGCAGGCGCAAGGGCTTTTCCGTCGCGCCGGGCGCCACGGCGGCGGCGATTTCGGTGGCGAGGAGGCGCAATACGACCTCCTCGGGAGCGGCAAGGAGCGCGCGCCCGTCGAGCCGGCCGGGCCGTTGCGGGTCGACGATGCTCGCGCGCGCGGCCTGCGTGGCGGCCGCCACCGCCTGCTCGTAGCGCGCCATCCGCTCGGCAAGCCGCGCCATCCGTTCGGGCGTGAGCCCTTCGCGCGCCAGGACGGCCCCGGCAGCGCGCAGCCGCGGCCGGGCGAAGCCGGCATCGGCGTTCATCGGATCGTCGGTCCAGCCGATGCGCTCGCGCGCCAACGTCGCGACCAGTCGGGCCTTGCGGGTCCCCAGGAACGGGCGCAGCAGGACGACGCCGTGACGGACGTCGCGCGGCCGCATGGCGGCAAGCCCCGCCGGACCCGAGCCCGCGGCGAGCCGCATCAGCACCGTCTCGGCCTGATCGTCGAGGGTGTGGGCGGTGGCGATCGCCTGGGCGCCCAGACGTTGTGCCAGGTCCGCCAAGAGCCGGTACCGGGCGCTGCGGGCCGCCGCCTCGACGCCGGTCTTCGGCTTGGCGCCGCGCCACGGCAGGATTTCGTGCGGCAGACCGAGACGCCGCGCCAGCGTCCCGACCGCCTTGGCCTCGGCGCGCGAGCCCGGCCGAAGCCCGTGATCGACGGTCGCGGCGATGAGGTGCGGACCGCGCGCGAGGCGGCGGCGCCAGCGCCGCGCCAGCACCATGAGGGCGATCGAATCGGCGCCGCCGGAGACCGCAAGGACGACCCGACCCGATCGAGGAAACGACGCGAACAGCCCGGCGATCTCGCGCTCGGAGATCGCGGCCGCCCCGTCAGCAATGGACACGCTTTTGTTCCCGCTCGACCGCCTGCCTGACGCTCAACGCGGCGCGGGGATACTTGCGGCCGACCTCCGC
>DASZJC010000201.1:0-2093 GCA_035948495.1 Xanthobacteraceae bacterium
CATCACATTGCCGCAAGTACGGTTGCGAACTTCGGGTTCAAAAGCGGCACTAGAATCATAGAGTTGCTAGTGTCCCTTTGATTCCGAAGTTCGCATCAGAGGGTCAGCAAGGTTATGCGAACTTCGGAATCGGGACACTAGCGGGCTGCGCCTGCGGGGGGATTGCTCGTCCATGCACCTTACTTTCGTCGGTTGCGGTGACGCCTTCGGCAGCGGCGGACGCCTCAACACCTGCTTTCACGTGCGCGCGGAGCGCACGTCGTTTCTGATCGACTGCGGCGCTTCGTCCCTCATCGGCATGAATCGGCTCGGCATCGATCGCAACGCCATCGACACCATCCTGGTCACGCATTTCCACGCGGACCATTTCGGCGGCATCCCGTTCTTCATGCTCGATGCCCAGTTCAACACCAAGCGGACCCGCGCCTTGACGATCGCCGGCCCGCCGGGCCTGCGCGAGTGGTTCGAGCGGGTGATGGAAACGTCCTTTGCCGGATCCTCGAAGACGCAAAGGAAGTTCGAACTCAACCTCGTCGAGCTCGCAGCCGGGGAGCGCCGTTCGCTCGGCGATATCGCGGTGCGCGCGGTGCGCGTGCGTCATGCGCCGGTCGAGGGGCCGTTCCTGGCCTACCGGGTCGAGGTCGACGGCCGGACCATCGCCTTTTCCGGCGACACCGAATGGGTCGAGAACCTGGTCGAGATCGGGCGAGACGCCGACTTGCTGATCACCGAGTGCTACTCGTTCGACAAGAAAGTGCCGTTCCATCTCGATTACGCAACGCTCGCGACGAACCTTCCGCGCATCAATCCGAAGCGATTGATCCTCACCCACATGAACGCGGACACGCTCGAGCGCGTCGCCGCGACCGGCAGCGAGCTCGCCGAGGACGGATTGACGGTCGAGGTGTAGGCCGCTTTGTCAACGTTATGAGACGGGGTGTTGAACGTGTGAAACCCCGGCCGCGCCTGCGGCCGGGGCTCCATCGATGCGGGTGATCCGCTAGGGGTTACTTCGGAGCCTGATCGCTCTCCGGCTCGTCGCAGATTTTCACGCAGCGCAGCTCGTCGCCTTGCGGAGTGGAGAACGAGCGCTTGGCCATGTAGCAGCCGGGCTCGTCGTTGAGGAAGTAGTCGCAGTCGTTGTTGCAGACCGCGGCGACCGGCGTCGGGGCGACCGTTTGCGGCGCGTCCGCCACGTCGGCCGGATCAACATCGCCGTCCACGGCCACGTCGGCGTCATAGCCGTAACCGTAGAGGCCGCAGCGGTAGTGGTGGTGATGCCGGCACCAGTCCCGCCAGTGAGCGTGATGGAAGTGCGCCAAATGAACGGGATGCAGGTTCGTTCGATGCAGGTTCGGCCGGTTGACGCGGGCGACGTGCGTCACGCGCGTGGTGCGGAACGTGCGGCTGACCGTGCGGGTCGTGTTGATGCGGGCCGGGCGGAAGGCGGTTCGGCTGAAGCCGCCGGCGCGACCGCCGCCACCGGCGGCGAAGTGGCCGCCGCCGCCGCTGAAGTGACCGCCGCCGCCGCCGCCGAAGCGGGCCGACGCGTCGGTCGCGAGCAGGGTGGACATGCCGAGGGCGGCGATCGCCGCAATGGCAAGGATGGATTTGCGGGACATGGGGGCGCTCTCTCTCTGGGTTTCGATTCGCGAAGTTCGCCTTCGCATCCGGCCATTGGTCGCGGCGCCGGGCGGAAAGGTTCATGGCCGCGCCGGCGGCGGCCGGCGGTTGCGGCATTCTCGTCGGTTCGGGGAGCGTGATCCGCGCTCGCGCGCGACGTAACGCGCTTACGCGGCGGCGCCGGTTGCGTGGGCGGCGAAGGCCGCGAGCGCGGCGGCCAGGCCGGCAACCCCCGGCCGACTTTCCGCGCCGACACCGTGCCGGGCCGCGATCCACGCCGGATCGTTATACGTGAGATGGACCTTGCCGTCGGCGCTCTGCCAGACCAGCGCCTTGAGCGGCAGGTCGATGCCGGCGGTCTGAGCAAGCTGCATCAGCGGCGTTCCGGCGGCCGGATTGCCGAAGACGATGACGGTCGTCGGCCGCAGCGCCAAGCCGGCGCTTGCCGCGCCCGCCGCATGATCGATGCG
>DASZJC010000202.1:0-2732 GCA_035948495.1 Xanthobacteraceae bacterium
CGAGCCCGTTCTCGTCGAACAATTCGCCCAGCACGTCGCGATGCACGTCGCCGATGTTGAAGCCGGGGTCGACCGTGTTGATCATCCGGTGCAGCGAGCGGCGGCGATGCTCGTTCGCCAGCGCGTGCCAGTCGCGCTCGATGCCTTGGGCGGCGCCCCATGCCGCGAACGCCGCGGTCAAACCGGCATGCCAGTCGAGCACCGTGCCGCCGGTGTCGAAAGCGAGGACCTTTATGTCTTCCATGCGCGCCTCAACCGCCACGCACTCTTGCGGCGGGCACCACGAAGTTGCTGACGATCAGCCGCAGCCGCTCGTCTTCGTGCGCCTGCAGCACCTCGCGCAAAACGTGGATCGCCGCCCCCGTCGCGGTCTCGTTCCAGAACCAGTCGGTGAGCTGGCGGCTCGACGGTTTCGCGGCTCCGGCACCGGCCGCTTCCAGGCCATACGCCTTCAGATCGTCGACCGCGAAGCGCAGGATCAGCGGCGCCGAAAAACCGTCGCGGGGGCTCGGCGGCGCCTTGCCGCTCAGCCAATCCGCGACATAGCGGGCGCAGTCGCCGATTGCAAACCCGCTCAGCCCCACCGAGCTGCGCCCGTGTTGCGCCATCCAGCGCCGATGTGCTCCCTGAAGCAGCAGGATTTCTGCCTCCAGCCGAGATGCGAGTGACTCCGCAGAACCATTCGCGACCGCCGCCGGCATGAAGGGCGGTTGCCACGCCGGATCGGGGCGGGCGCGCGGATCGTCGTCGGGAAAATCGATGATCCGCACCGGCCCGCCGTCCTCGACCAGCATGCCGAGCGCAGCCAGGATAACACGCTTCTGGAATGCCGGGTCGTTCGGAGGGCCGAACGGCCGCCCCAGCTCGAACGGTACCCACAGCGCGCGCGGCGGCTTCGTGTTCTCGGCCTGCGGCCGGATCAACACGACGGCGACGGTCGCGATGCCCTCTTCCTCGAGATAATGGCCCAGCGCGCTCACGGCGCGCGTGCAGACCGGTCAAACGGGGGCGAGCAGGACGCTATCGACTTTGTCCTGCTTTAGGCGGCCGGCGAGTTCGCGGGCATGCGGTTCCATCTGCAACGGGTCGGTCGCGCCCATGAACGAATAGTGGGTATCGGCCATCGACCCGATCGTCCCCTCGGCCGCGAGCTCCCGCAACCGGTCGATCGGAAAGGCGACGTTCCAATCTTCCTGAAGCCCGGTGCGGTCGAAATTGATCGAGATGTGGCTGCACAGCAGGTCTTCTGGCCGCGTCGTCGCGGGGATAGCGTGATAATGCGGGTCGCGGCCGCGGAACGGGTCCTCGCCACGTACGACGAGGCCGGCGGACGAGACAATCGCAACGCGACGCTGCGATAACGCCGGGCCCGTCACCCAAGGCCGCGTTTTAAATTCCGGGCATTCGACCTCGGCTAGGCGTTTGGCCTGGTCGGGCGGCAAGTCGGTCAGTCTGGTCACTGAGCTCTCCTCGCATCAGCTCGCGGCGATGGCTCGCCTCGTCCCGGAGGAGCTTATCACGTGTTTTAGATCGGTCAATCTAAAATGGTGTGCGTGCTTTGCTAAGGAGCGCCAAAACCCCGTTGGCTGCGCCTTCCAGCACCTCGCGCTGCGGGCGCGTGCGCGCCAGGACACGGATGCCGAGCAGCACGCTCAATAGCAACTTGGCGAGTTCGTCCGCGGGACGGGTGTCTGCGATCGAACCGTCTTTCTGCCCCGCCTCGATACAGCGGCGAAAGAAAGCCTCGATGAAGATCATCTCTTCCGCCACAAGTTGCTGGAATTCGGGGTCGTAGGGCGCCAATTCCAGTGCGGCGTTGACCAGCATGCAGCCGCGGCGCTGCTCGTCGTCAACCGACCGCTCGATGATCTCGTCAAAAAATGTCCGGATCGCCAAAGCCGGCGGCAGCTTTTCCAGCCGGGCAACGCGGTCCCGCACCGTTTGTGCGAGGTAATGGACGAAGGCCTGCCGATACAACGACCGCTTGTCTCCGAAGGCGTTGTAGAGGCTGGCGCCGGTGATCCCCATCCGCTCGGCGAGATCGCGCACCGACGTCTGCTCGAAACCCTGCGCCCAGAAGCAGTTCATCGCCACCTCCAGCACGGTCGTCTCGTCGAACTCTCTCGGTCGCGCCATCGGCCTCCTCTCGCCATCGGCACGCCGGTGCCGCTATCCTCATGATCGGTCGATAAAATTTTAGAACACGCGCGCCAGAACGGCAAAGCCATTGTCAGCATCTGCTTGGCTCTGGTACTGGCGATCGATGTCTCCGGCTCAGTCGACGACAATCGCTTCAAGCTTCAACGCGAAGGCATCGCCGTTGCGCTCGATAGCGAAGAGGTGGCGGCGGCGGTCTTGAGCGGTGTCAACCGGACGATCGAGATTGCGGGGAGAGGGGCTCGCATGAAGATCGGAGAAGGCGGCCGTACGGGGGAATGGACGACGCTAAGCGCTCGGTAAACTCCTCCACGCGCGACTTCCTGGCGGCCTGGTGGCGCGGAGACGCCGGGCCGGTCCCGTACGGCGGCTGCTCGGCTTGCTGCTACTACGACGGCATCCCCGTGGACAAGAAGCGCGACAGGCGGCGCTTGCCCTACCTGCTCACCGAGCGGGACGCCGATGGCGGATTGGTGCTCCAACGACGCGCGGACGGCGCCTGCGCTCACCTCGGGGCGCGGGGCTGTACGGTCTACGAGCACCGGCCATCGGCCTGCCGCAGCTTCGACTGCCGC
>DASZJC010000203.1:0-1520 GCA_035948495.1 Xanthobacteraceae bacterium
TCGCCAGCCTCCATCATCGACAGCCCGCCACCCTCCCAGCGGCTCAATACATCCCGAAACTTCTGCATCCTGCGGTCCTGTAGCCACGTCGCCCGGTTCATTCGCCCTGCTCCTGTGCAGGGCACAAAACCGGACAACTCGTGGGCTACCTAACCCGGACAACTCATCAGCTTACGACATTCGCGGCCGTTTCGCCTTGCCACCGGGGCCCCGGTTCCTATAATCCGCGCCTTCTTTTTCACATGCGTATCGCCCGATCGGGAAGGCGCGAATGGCGGCAAAGCCGGTGGCGATCGTCATGGGAAGCCAGTCGGACTGGACGACCCTCCGCCATGCCGCCGAGACGCTCGATGCCCTGGGCGTCGGCTATGACGCGCGCATCGTGTCGGCGCATCGCACGCCGGAGCGGCTCTACGCGTTCGCCAAGGGCGCGCGCGACGCCGGCTTCAAGGTGATCATCGCCGGCGCCGGCGGTGCCGCGCACCTGCCCGGCATGACGGCGGCGCTCACCATCCTGCCGGTGTTCGGCGTGCCGGTTGAATCGAAGGCGCTCGCCGGCGTCGATTCGCTCTATTCGATCGTGCAGATGCCGCCCGGCGTGCCGGTCGGCACGCTTGCCATCGGCCGCGCTGGCGCGATCAACGCCGCGCTGCTCGCTGCCGGCGTCCTGGCGCTCGCCGATGCCGCATTGGCGGGCCGCCTCGAGGCCTGGCGCAAGCGCCAGACCGAGGCCGTCGCCGAGCGCCCAACGAACGAGCCTGCCGCGTGACCGCGTCCGGGGCGGCGCTCGGTTCCGACGGCACGATCGGCATTCTCGGCGGCGGGCAACTCGGGCGCATGCTGGCGCAGGCGGCGGCGCGGCTCGGCCTGAAGTGCCACGTTTATTCGCCCGACCCGCAATCGCCGGCGTTCGACGTGGTGCGGCGCGCCACCCGCGCGGACTATTCCGACGAGAGCGCGCTCGACCGCTTCGCCGGCGACGTCGACGTGATCACCTACGAGTTCGAGAACGTGCCGGCGGAAACCGCGCGGTTCCTCGCGGCGCGCCGCCCGGTGCTGCCGGATCCCGCCGTGCTGGCGACCACCCAGGACCGCCTGCTGGAGAAGAATTTCATCGCCGGCCTGCAGATCGCGACCGCGCCCTATCGCCCGATCGACGGCCCGGCCGACGTTGCGCCGGCGCTCGACGCGGTCGGCCGCCCGGGCGTGCTCAAGACCCGCCGCTTTGGCTACGACGGGAAGGGGCAGGTGCTGGTCCGCAACGGCGGCGATCCCGCAGCGGCCTGGAATGCGATCGGCGGCGCGGCGTCGATCCTCGAAGCCTTCGTGCCGTTCGAGCGGGAAATCTCGGTGGTGGCGGCGCGCGGCCGCGATGGACGCATCGCCTGTTTCGACGTGACCGAGAACGAGCACCGCGACCACATCCTCAAGGTCTCGCGGGTGCCCGCCGGCGTGAGCCCCGCGGTCGCCGGCGAGGCGCAGCGGATCGCCGAGGCGATCGCCGGCGCGTTCGACTATGT
>DASZJC010000204.1:0-6246 GCA_035948495.1 Xanthobacteraceae bacterium
CCCCTCAACAATGTCGAACACGGACGCTTGGGCCGCTGGCGCTCGAACGTGTGCCGCTATTCCGGCGCCTCGTCGGCTCTGACGGACGCGAGGGCTGCGTCCCAAGATTCTTGAAGCGCGTTCCTGCGCCCGGGCGCGCCGGCCGATCCACCCAGGCCGCGCTGCGCCGCGCCTGGGTGGCGGGTCCCGCGATCCGCGACTTCGTCGGATTGGCGGAAAATGCCTGGGACTTCACCGCGCCGGGCGGCGTGCCCGGCTTCGAGCCCTTGCGCGCGATCGACGACGTGCAACGCCTTGCCGCGCAGGTTGCAGGCGTATTGCCTGCCGTCGCTCCCGAGCTCGTGGCCGGCGAACAAGTAGAAGCTGATCCCCCCGAGACCGAAGCCGCGCCGCAACAGACGCGCTCCGCTGCGCCATCGGACGCAGCACCATCTCCTGTCAGCGATGGTGCGGCGCAAAAAGAGAGTCCGACGCACGACTCGTGACCGTACGAACCTTGCGACATGGCGGCGCATTAGTCGAATGAACGAGGCCGCCATAGGCTCGAACTATTGACCGCGACTATGCGGACGCGCAGACTGTGAAGGTTCTAAACAGGAATCCACAAAGCGCGGCGAATCAATGCGGGAGCCGGGCCTGGAGGAAGCGATACGTGTCGCGGGCGGCGTGAGCGAACTCGCCCGCCGCCTCGGCATTGCGCAGCCTTCGGTGTCGAACTGGGAGCGCGTTCCCGCCGAGCGTGTCGCCTCGGTCGAGGACGCGACCGGCGTCGACCGCGCCCGCCTGCGTCCCGACCTGTTCGCCGCCCGCGCATTGGCCGAGGCCATCGACGAGGTCGACGCCGCCCGGGCGCAGGAATACGCGCTGCTGGCAACCTTGCTCGCGCGGGCGCCCGATCGCGATCTCCTCGCCCGTCTCGCTCGCCTCGAGGCCGATGCGAGCCCGCTTGGGGTCGCCCATGCAAAGCTTGCCGAGGCGGCGGGTACCGCCGGTCCCGCGCGGGTCGAACGCGAGTATTTCGATCTGTTCGTCGGCGTCGGCCGCGGCGAGATGCTCCCCTACGGCTCCTACTACCTCACCGGCTTTCTGCACGAGCGTCCGCTGGCGCGGCTGCGCGGCGATCTCGCCGAGCTCGACATCGTTCGCGCCGAAGGCCAATGCGAGCCCGAGGACCACATTGCGATCGTGTGCGAAGTGATGGCGGGGCTCGCCGACGGCCGGTTCGCTGCCTCGCCCGGCGCCGACCGGCGCCTGTTCGAAAAGCAATTCTTCGACAAGCACTTGGCGCCGTGGGCGCGGCGCTTCTTCGCCGACCTGGAACGGGCCGCGGCGGCGGATTTCTACCGCAGCGTCGCCGCCGTCGGCCGCACCTTCATCGAGATCGAGACGGAGGCATTTGCGCTGCCGTCCTGATCTTGCGGCTAACAAATAAAGCTTCGGAGGAACGCCATGTCACGACATCCCGCCAAGCCGACCGTCGGCCGTCGCGATCTCCTGCGCGCGCTTGCGGCCGGCGTGGGCGCGGCCGCGGTGCCGCTCGCGCCCGACGCGCAGGCCGCCGAGCCGGAGCAGGACAAACACAAGGCGCGCTACCGGCTGAGCGACCACATCAAGGCCTATTACCGCGTCAATCAATATCCGACCAAATAGGGAGGCGGCCGTGCTGATCAAACGGACGGAACGCGAGGCACGCCGGGGAACGCTCGCCGCCGCGCTCGCGAGCCAATCGGGCGGCGCGCTCGATCGCCGCGGTTTCCTGCTCCGCTCCGGCCTCGTGGCTGGCGGGCTGGCCACGCTCGGGGCGTTGCCGCTCGGCAGCGTGCGCAAGGCCGCGGCCGGGCCGCCGCCCGTGGCGGGGACGCCGGTCGAAACGCGCAAGAGCATCTGCACTCATTGCTCGGTCGGCTGCACGGTGACGGCCGAGGTGCAGAACGGGGTGTGGATCGGTCAGGAGCCGAGCTGGGACAGCCCGTTCAACCGCGGCTCGCACTGCGCCAAGGGTGCCTCCGTGCGCGAACTCGTCCACAGCGACCGCCGCCTCAAGTATCCGCTCAAGCTCGTCAACGGCCAATGGACCCGCGTGTCGTGGGACAAGGCGATCGACGAGATCGGCGACCAGATGCTGGCGATCCGGCAGAAGTCGGGGGCCGACGCGGTCTATTGGCTCGGCTCGGCCAAGATGACGAACGAGGGCTCCTACCTGTTCCGCAAGCTCGGGGCGTTCTGGGGCACCAACAACACCGACCACCAGGCGCGCATCTGCCATTCGACCACGGTCACCGGCGTAGCCAACACCTGGGGCTACGGCGCCATGACCAACAGCTACAACGACATCCGCAACGCCAAGACCCTGATCATCTGGGGCGGCAATCCGGCCGAGGCGCATCCGGTGTCGTTGCAGCACCTGCTGGAAGGCAAGGAGCTCAACCGGGCCAATTTCGTCGTCGTCGATCCGCGCCTGACGCGCACCGCCGCGCACGCCACCGAATACGTGCGGCTGCGGCCCGGCACCGACATCCCGGTGCTCTACGGCATGATGTGGCACATCCTCAAGAACGGCTGGGAGGACAAGGAATTCATCAAGCAGCGCGTCTACGGCTTCGAGGATGCGCGCAAGGAGATCGAGAAGTGGGACCCGGCGGAGGTCGAGCGGGTCAGCGGCGTTCCCGGCGAGCAGCTCAAGCGGGTCGCCGAAATGTTCGCGACGCAAAAGCCGGCGACCTTGATCTGGTGCATGGGCCAGACCCAGCACACGGTCGGAACCGCCAACGTGCGGGCGAGCTGCATCGCGCTTCTGCTCACCGGCAACGTGGGCAAGTCGGGGACCGGCGCCAACATTTTCCGCGGCCACGACAACGTGCAAGGCGCAACCGACGTCGGCCTCGATATCGTGACCCTGCCGTTCTACTACGGCCTGATCGAGGGCGCCTGGCGGCACTGGAGCCGCGTGTGGGAGGTTGACTACGACTGGTTCGTGTCGCGCTTCGACGACAAGAAAATGATGGAGACGCCCGGCATCCCGCTGACCCGCTGGTTCGACGCCGTGACGTTGCCGAAGGACCAGGTGGCGCAGAAGGACAACGTCCGGGCGATGTTCGTCCAGGGCCACGCCAGCAACAGCATCACCCGGATTCCGGCCTCGTTGGCGGGGCTGCAGAAGGTCGACCTCCTGGTGATTGCCGATCCACATCCGACCACCTGGGCGTCGCTCGCGGTCCAGGCCGGCCGCAAGGACAACATGTACCTGTTGCCGGTGTGCACGCAGTTCGAATCCTCGGGCTCGCGCGTGGCCTCCAACCGCTCGCTGCAATGGGGCGAGCAGATCGTCAAGCCGAGCTTCGAGGCCAAGGACGACTATCAGGTCATCTACCTGATCGCGAAGAAGCTCGGCTTCGCCGACCTGATGTTTAAGAACATCAAGCTCGAGGGCGATCGCCCGCTGCCGGAGGACACGCTGCGGGAAATGAACCGCGGCAGCTTCTCCACCGGCTATTGCGGCCAGTCGCCGGAACGCCTCAAGGCGCACATGAAGAACCAGGTGAAGTTCGACCTGGTCACCCTGCGCGCGCCCAAGGACGATCCGGAGGTCGGCGGCGACTATTACGGCCTGCCGTGGCCGTGCTGGGGCAAGCCGGAAGTCAAGCATCCGGGCACCCCGCTGCTCTACAACACCAACCTCCACGTCATGGACGGCGGCGGCACGTTCCGCGCCCGCTTCGGCGTCGAGCGTGAGGGCGTGAGCCTGCTTGCCGACGGCTCGTATTCGCTCGGCTCGGAAATCAAGGACGGCTACCCCGAGTTCACCTACGCGGTGCTCAAGAAGCTCGGCTGGGACAAAGACCTCACGGCCGACGAACTCGCCACCATCCAGAAAATCGGCGGCGACAAGGCCGACACGGTGTCGTGGTCGATCGATCTGTCCGGCGGCATCCAGCGCGTGGTCCTGGCGCACGGGTGCGTGCCTTACGGCAACGCCAAGGGCCGCATGAACGCGTTCGGCCTGCCCGATCCGATCCCGGTGCACCGCGAGCCGATCTACACGCCGCGCGTCGAGCTGGTCGGCAAATATCCGACGTTGCCCGACGCACGCCAGTTCCGCCTGCCCAACATCGGCTTCACCGTGCAGAAGGCGGCGGTCGAGAAGGGCATCGCCAAGGAGTTCCCGCTGATCCTCAGCTCGGGCCGCCTGGTCGAGTACGAGGGCGGCGGCGAGGAGACGCGCTCCAACAAATGGCTCGCCGAGTTGCAGCAGGACATGTTCATCGAGATCAATACGACCGACGCGGCCGACCGCGGCATCAAGGACGGCGCCTGGGTCTGGGTCACCGGCGCGGAAAGCAGCTCGAAAGCGCGCATGAAGGCGCTGGTGACCGAGCGCGTCGGCAAGGGCGTGGCCTGGATGCCGTTCCATTTCGGCGGCTGGTTCGGGGGGCAGGACCTGCGCAAGAACTATCCCCAGGGCGCCGATCCGATCGTGTTGGGCGAAAGCGCCAACACGATCACGAGCTACGGCTACGATCCGGCAACCGGCATGCAGGAGCCGAAAGTCACCCTGTGTCAGATCAGGGCGGCGTAGGGAGGCGGGACCATGGCGCGAATGAAATTCCTCTGCGACGCCGATCGCTGCATCGAGTGCAACGCCTGCGTCACCGCCTGCAAGAACGAGCACGAGGTGCCGTGGGGCATCAACCGCCGGCGCGTCGTCACCATCAACGACGGCAAGCCGGGCGAGCGCTCGGTTTCCATGGCGTGCATGCACTGCACCGACGCGCCGTGCGCGGCGGTGTGCCCGGTGAGCTGCTTCTTCACCACCGCCGATTCGGTGGTGCTACATTCCAAGGACCTGTGCATCGGCTGCGGCTATTGCTTCTACGCCTGCCCGTTCGGCGCGCCGCAATATCCGCGCGTCGGCAACTTCGGCTCGCGCGGCAAGATGGACAAGTGCACCTATTGCGCCGGCGGTCCGGAGGCGGAGAACACGGCGGAGAACTACGCCAAGTACGGCACCGACCGCCTGATTGAGGGCAAGCTGCCGCTGTGCGCGGAAATGTGCTCGACCAAGTCGCTGCTCGCCGGCGACGGCGAGATCATCGCGCAGATCTACAAGGAGCGGGTGATGAAACGCGGCTACGGCTCCGGCGCCTGGGGCTGGCAGACCGCCTACCACGAAACCATCGCGGTGTGAGGGACCAGGGGACAGGTATCAGGAATCCGCGATCAAAAAACGCTCTGATACCTGATTTCTGATCCCTGATTCCTGAAAAGGAGGGAACGCATGACCCCGTTCTTCACGCGCGTCCGTCTGTTGCTCGGCGCGCTCGCGCTCTTCGGCCTCATCCTCGTCGCGGCGCCCGCCGCCGCCCAGCAGCCGGCGTCGGTCAATCCCACGGCAAGCGCGGTCAAGGAAGATCAGTTGCTGCGCCAGCTCGGCCAGGTGCAGGGGCGCGGCAGCATCCCGGACACCAAGTCCTACACCATCGAGCATCCGGCGGGCCGCGCGTGGCGTCATTTCCACGAGGTGACCCTGCGCTGGATCGGCGTCGTCGCCATTCTCGGCATGCTGGCGCTGCTCATCGTGTTCTATCTGGCCCGCGGCATGATGCGCCTCGAGAGCGGCCGCTCCGGGCGCACGATCATGCGCTTCAACGCCTTCGAGCGCTTCGTGCACTGGATGACGGCGACCTGCTTCATCGTGCTGGCGATCACCGGGCTCAACATCACGTTCGGCAAGGTGCTGCTGTTGCCGCTCATGGCGCCGCAGGCGTTCAGCGATTGGTCCGAGTGGGCCAAGTACGCGCATAATTATTTGAGCTTCCCGTTCACGCTCGGCGTGGTGCTGATCTTCTTCATGTGGATCGCCGGCAACATTCCGAACCGCGTCGACATGGAATGGCTCAAGCGCGGCGGCGGCATGGTCGGGCACGACCACCCGCCCGCCTACAAGTTCAATCTCGGCCAGAAGGCGGTCTACTGGCTCCAGGTGCTGGGCGGCACCGCCATGGTGGTGAGCGGCTACGTGCTCATCTTCCCGTTCTACGGCACCGACATCGGCAACATGGAGGCGGCCCAGGTGGTGCACGGCGTCATCGCCATGCTGTTCATCGGCCTCATGATCGCGCACATCTACATCGGCAGCATCGGCATGGAAGGCGCCTTCGAGGCGATGGGAACCGGCGAGGTCGACGTCAACTGGGCGAAGGAGCACCACAGCCTGTGGCTCGAGGAGGAATTGGCGCGCGGCCGCAG
>DASZJC010000205.1:0-3635 GCA_035948495.1 Xanthobacteraceae bacterium
CGGCGACCTGGAGTACCCAAAACTCCCGCGCTACCAGGCTGCGCTACGCCCCGCCAGGCGCGACGGGCGGCCGATCCGCCCAGGCTTCGATTACACGCTTCGCCGGATGCCGGCAAGCAGCCTGGTGTCCCGATTCCGAAGTTCGCATGACCTTGCTGCACCCTCTGATGCGAAACTTCGGGTTCGCGGCACTAGTATCGGGCGGTTCTCAGTGCTGGTCGAACCAGGGATGGGCGACCCGGTCGCCCGGCGCCAAGCCGAGCTTGCGCGCCGTGCCGGCAATGACCTCGAGCACGCCGCGCGCCGGTCCGCCCGAGGAAATGGTGCGGTCGGAGAGCGGCGTCGTATTTTCGGCAATGCGCAGGATGCGCCCGTCGCCGCGGATGAAGATCATGTCGAGGGAGATGTACGTATTGTGCATCCACATCAGGATGTTCTGGTCGGGCTCGAACTTGAACAGCATGCCCTGCCCCTCGGGCAGGGAACGCCGTTCCATCAGGCCGTGCGCCCGCTGCTCGTCGGTCACGGCCAGTTCCACCGTGAAGACGTGCACGCCGGTCTTGCTGACGATTTCGAGGGTGTCGGGCTCGGCCGCGAGGGCCGGCGTCCGGCTGACGAGGACCGCCAGCGCGAGGAGCAGGGCAACCGCCGCCGCCCGGCCGAACCGCTCCGTCCATCGCACGCTACGCGGCACGAACGCCAAAGCCAACGATCCTCAATGGGACGCCGGCCCGTGCGGGCCGCCGTCCGGCCGCACCTCCGCCGCCATCAGGCCCTTGGGTCCGGGGCCGAAACGCACCAGCACGGTCTGGCCGGGGCGCAACTCGGTGATGCCGAACCGGCGCAGGGTCTCCATGTGCACGAAAATATCCGGCGTTCCCTCGCCGCGGGTCAAGAAGCCAAAACCGCGCAAGCGATTGAACCATTTCACCAGGGCGCGCTCGAGGCCGCTCGTGGGCGTCACCGTGACGTGGGTGCGCGCCGGCGGCATCTGCGCCGGGTGAATCGCGGTCGACTCGTCCATGGACAGCACGCGGAAGGCCTGGAGGCCCTTCGGCCGCTGCAGGACCTCGCAGACGACGCGCGCGCCCTCGTAGGCGGTCTGATAACCGTCGCGCCGCAGGCAAGTCACGTGCAGGAGAATGTCGGGGAGGCCGTTGTCCGGGACGATGAACCCGTAGCCCTTTGATACGTCGAACCATTTGATGACGCCGGTGAGCTCGATGACGCTCACCGCCACATCGTCGGTGATGTCACCGACCATGTCGGGACCGGCAAAGCCCGCCCCGGGTCCTTTTGGCCCCAACCCGTCCGACGTCATGGCGCCGTACGCCGCCGCATTCTGGCGCCTCTTACGGGCGCTTCATCGAATCATCGTCGCATCAAGATTAACACCGTCGGCGTATCGGCAAAGAACAAAATGCATCGATGCCGCAGAGTTTCCCCACGCTGTGGACATCGAGACACACTCACGCGGCAATGAAGGGCGCCAACACGGAACCGATGTCGTCGCGCACCACGAGGTCGGCGATGTCGTCGAATTCGGTCGGATCGCGGTTGATGATCGCCAGCCGCGCACCGTTGCGCTTGGCCATGAGGGGAAATCCGGCCGCCGGCCACACCACCAGGGACGAACCGATCGACAGGAACAGGTCGCAGCCCAGCGTCAGCTCCTCGGCGCGGCGCATGGCCGCCTCCGGCATGGCCTGGCCGAACGAAACGGTCGCAGTCTTTATATATCCCCCGCAGCCGCAGTCGGGCGCACGCCCGCCCGCCTCCTCGAAGCGCCGGCGCACCCAGGCCAGATCGTAGCGCTCGGCGCAGTCGAGGCAGGTGGCGTAGGTGGTGTTCCCGTGCAGCTCGACCACGTGCTTCGCCGCGATGCCCGAGGCTTGGTGCAGGTTGTCGATGTTCTGGGTGATCACGCCGGGCGCCTTGCCGGCGCGATAGAGGCTGGCGAGGGCCCGGTGGCCGCGCCCCGGCTGGGCGCCGCCGAACTCGTCCGCCATGGCGAAGCGCCGCCGCCATGCCTCGTCGCGCATCTCCCGGCTGGCGAGGAACGCATCGAACGGGATCGGCTGCATCTTGGTCCAGATGCCGCCCGGGGAACGAAAGTCCGGGATCCCGCACTCGGTCGAAATGCCGGCGCCGGTGAACGGCAGCACGATGTCGCTCTCGTCGATGAGGCGGGTCAACCCCGCGACGGCGGTTTTGAGGTCGGGTGCGATCATGGCCGGTCCGGATGTGCGGGACGCCAGGATAGCAACGGCCGAGGGATGAATAAATGGCGCGCTCGCCCACTGCCCGCCCGCGCGCAGCCGCTTGGGCGAAGGCAGGTTTGCCCGTGACCGCGGCGCCCGGTCACGCTAAGCTCCCGGCCGCGCCCCCGCTGGAGGCGCCGACCCGCCAACAAGAGGAACGTCCCTTGCGCTATCTCCACACCATGTTGCGCGTGCGCAATATCGACGACGCGCTCGACTTCTACTGCAACAAGCTCGGCCTCAAGGAAGTCCGCCGCCGGGTGGACGACAAGAACCGCTACACCTTGGTGTTCCTGGCGGGGCCGGAGGATGAAAGCCTCGTGGCCGACAGCAAGCGCGCCAAGGGCCGCGACGCGCCGCTCGTCGAGCTGACCTACAACTGGGACAGCGAGGACTACGGCGAAGCGCGCTATTTCGGCCACCTCGCCTACGAGGTCGACGACATTTACGCCACCTGCGACAAGCTGATGAAGGCGGGCGTGACCATCAACCGCCCGCCGCGCGACGGCAACATGGCGTTCGTGCGCTCGCCCGACAAGCACTCGATCGAGCTGTTGCAGAAGGGCGAGGCGCTACCGCCGAAGGAGCCGTGGAAGTCGATGGCGAACAGCGGCAAGTGGTGAGGCGGGAGACGCTGTAGCCCGGATGACCCTCGCGAAAGCGAGGGGAAATCCGGGAGCGGCTGCGCTCATTCCCGCATGTCGCTTCGCTCATGCGGGCTACGCTGGCCGCTTCCTTGCCGGTTCGGGCAAACCTCTTTATATCTCGCCGCGTTTTCAGCGCCCTTCGTCTAGCGGTCCAGGACGCCGCCCTTTCACGGCGGAAACACGGGTTCGATTCCCGTAGGGCGCGCCAGCCATCAATAATTATGGCGCGGTCGAGAGCCGCTGCCTCGCCTCGAGTCTTCAGGCTAGAAAGCATCAGCAAGCGTAGCCGGGATGAGCGAAGCGATATCCGGGTCCTTCCCTCGATGCATTGTCCCGCACGTCGCTCCGCTCATGCGGACTACTTGCTGCTTCCCACCGCGGCATAAGCGCATGAAATCGATCAGGCGCGATGGGTTTCGATTCCGTAGTGGAGCGACGCCGCCGGCGTCGGCTGCCGCGACGCTCTGCGCAACAGACCGATGAGCGAGTACGAGTGGACCAGGAACGCGCGCGGCACGCCATAGACCGGGATCAGCACGATCGGAAACACGATTCCTCCCCCACCGCCGCCCGTCAGCGCGCCGATCGCGACGGCGTTTATCAGGTCGGCCATGCCGAACAGGTTCCAGGCGATCGCGGCGGTGCGCGCGTATGGTTTGCCGGCAAACCACCAGTAGGCGACCAGCGGCGCCAGGAGGCCGGTTAAGACGTCGCCGACGCCCGCCGG
>DASZJC010000206.1:0-6762 GCA_035948495.1 Xanthobacteraceae bacterium
TCGGGCAGCGGCCACTGGGCGGGCAGGGGGGCGCCTTCGGGCAGCGCCAGCGCAGCGCAGCGGTCGACCATGCGCGGGAGCCCACGCTCGCCCCAGCGCCATTGGTTGAGCAGGCCGAAGCGGGCTTCCCCGACGAAGCCGACGCGCTGCGGAATGCCGGCGAGGTACGGCGCCAGCGCCGCCTTCCAGGTGCGCGGCATGACGAGCGCCAGGCCGTAGCCGTTGGCGCGCAGGCGCTGCGCCAACGCCCGTTGGGCGCCCAGCGCGAGCCGGCTGCGCGGCAGGTCCCCGGCGATCGCCTGGCGCAGGCCCGGCATATAGTCGGCGAGCGGACGGCACAGGGCCGTGGTGAGCACGTCGACCGGGCGGTCGGGCCAGCGGGACTTGAGGACCTTGACGACCGAGTGGCACCGCACGAAGTCGCCGATCCACATATAGGGCACGATGAGGATCGGGCGGGTATCGGCGGAAGCGCTGGGCGTCGTCATCCGGGTGCGCGGTTCATTTCCACTGTTCGGGATGCGTGACGTAGACCGCTTGCCTGGTCACGACGAAATCCACGCGGCCATCGATCAGCGCCTGGCGACATTCTTCCGGCCGGTTGACGATCGGCTCTTCATGCACGTTGAAGCTCGTATTGATCAAGACCGGGATGCCGGTGCGGTCGCGGAACCGGCGCAGGATCGCGGCGAACAACGGATTGTCGCCGTCGCGGATGATCTGCGGCCGGGCCGTGTCGTCGACGTGCACGACGGCGGGAATGCGCGCGCGCCAGTCCGGCCGTACCGCGCAGGTGATCGTCATGAACCGAGCGGCGTAGCGGTTGACCGGGGTGACTTCGAACACGCGTCCGGCGTCCTCCTCGAGCACGTAGGGCGCAAACGGCATGAACTCCGAGCGGTCGAGCCGCTCGTTCAGGCGGTCGTTGACGGTCGGGTCGGTCGGGTTGGCGATGATGCTGCGGGCGCCGAGCGCGCGCGGGCCGTGCTCCATCCGCCCGACATAAATGGCCCCGGCCTTGCCGGCTTCGATCAGCTCGGTCGCCACCCCGGCCGGCTCGCCGGCGAGCGGACGTATGCTTTTTTCTGCCGTGAGACACGCGTCGATTTGCCCATCGTAGTCGCGGCCGAGGTAGAGATTGTCGAGCCGGCGGCGCTGCGCGAGCCAGGCGGGAAGCCCGTCGCGATCGCGCAAATAGCAAAGCGCGGCGCCGACCGCCAAACCGTCGTCGCCCATGGCGGGAAAGATGAAAATTTCCTCGACCGGCAGCGTCTCGGCGAGCAGCCGGTTCAAGCGCACGTTGGCGAACAATCCGCCGGCGAGCGCGAGGCGCCGGGATTTCGTGCGCGCGAGCCAGTGTCCGACCGCCCCCGACATCAAATCTTCCACCAGCTTCTGGATCGAGGCAGCGATCGTCTCGCGGCTATGCCCCTCGCAGATCGCGAGCGTCCTGTTCAACATCGCGCGCCAGGTGGTGAAATCGCTGGCGATCAGCCCGTCGTCTCCGAGGCGGAAGTGCCGCGCGAAGGCATCGCGCAGGCTCGGCTCGCCCCGCGCGGAAAGCCCGGTCAGCTTGCCCTCGTGCCGCCACATGCGAAAACCCGCCGCCAGCGTCGCCTGGCCGTAGGCGGTCGCCAGGCTGTTCTGCTGCGCGCGTCGCGCGGTGAGCCATTCGTCGCCGCCGAACAGGCAATCGAGCCGGCCGTCCTTGAGCGCGCGGATGCTGTAGCTCACGTTGTCGCCGATGCCGTCGGCCGTGTAGACGAGCGCATCGTCCCAATCGGTATAAAACAAAGCGGCGAGCGCATGCGCTTCGTGATGATTGACGAAGCGCAGGTCCACGTCGGGGCGAAACCCGTTCTCGGCGATGAAGCGGTCGGCGCGGAACAGCTGCTCCGAATCCTGGCCGGTACGCGCCGAGAGAAGCGCAAGGTCGCGGGCGAGCCGCTCGCGGCCGGCGCTCCTGCGGACCGTGTAGTAGAGGTCGCGCAGCAGCGGAAAGCGCAAATAGTGCACCGGGAAAATGCCGCGGATCAGCGCGATCGCATCGACGTCGAAGCGTCCCCAACCGGCGATCCGCAACACTTCGTCGATGGCCAGCCAGGGGACGTCGCCGCCCCAGCTCTTTTCGCGCCGCAGCCGCTCCTCCTGAACGGCGGCGACGAGCCGGTAGTCCTCGAACGCCGCCGCGGAGGCATCGTGCGGCCCCGACTGAAACGACAAAATCCGCACGCGCGTTCGATCCCGGGTCGGATGCCGGTGGGCTCCGGCCGCGCCCGCGTACCTGCCGGGCCGGGGTTTGTCCAGCCTTGACAGACGCTTGCGCCCTATGTTGCGCCCGCGGACGGAGTGAGGCAAAGGAGGGCGCGGCCGGCACGGCCGAACAAAATCGTTAACGCGCGCGGTCGTTACGCTGCCGAAAAACGTCCGCGAAGAGCAAAGGCTGTTTGATGCTGCTGGTGACCGGCGGGGCCGGGTTCATCGGGTCGAACGTGGTGGCGAGCCTCAACGAGGCCGGCCGCACCGACGTCGTCGTCAACGACCTGCTCGGCTCGGCCGGCAAGTGGCGCAACCTGCAGCACCGGCAGATCGCCGACTTCGTGCCGCCCGCCGACCTGATGCGCTGGCTCGACGGCCGCAAGCTCGACGCGGTCGTTCATCTCGGCGCGATTTCGGACACCACCGCGGCCGACGGCGACCGCGTCATCGACGCCAACTTCCGCCGCTCGCTGCAGCTGCTCGACTGGTGCACCCAGACCGGCACCCGCTTCATCTATGCTTCGTCGGCCGCGACCTACGGCGACGGGAACGCCGGGTTCTCCGACGACTGGTCGCTCGACGCGCTCAAGCGGCTCAAGCCGATGAATCTCTACGGCTGGAGCAAGCACCTGTTCGATCTCGCCCTGGTCGACCGCTACGCCAAGAACGAGAAGCTGCCGCCGCACTGGGCCGGCGTGAAGTTCTTCAACGTGTTCGGGCCGAACGAGTATCACAAGGGCGCGATGGCGAGCGTGCTGGCGAAGGCGTTCGATGGCGCCAAGCGCGGCGAGCCCGTGCGCCTGTTCAAATCCCATCGCCAGGGCATCGCGGACGGCGAGCAGCAGCGCGACTTCATCTATGTGGATGATGCCGTGGCCGTGGTGCGCTGGCTGCTCGAGGCGCCGGCGGCGCGCGGCATATTCAACGTCGGCACCGGGCAGGCTTCGAGCTTCCGCGCCATGATGCTCGCCATGTTCGCGGCGCTCGGACGCGCGCCCAATATCGAATATATCGACATGCCCGTGGAGATGCGCGACAGCTACCAGTATTTCACCCAGGCCTCGGTCGAGAATCTGCGGCGCGCCGGTTTTGCATCGCCGTTCACGCCGCTCGAGGACGCGGTTGCGCGCTACGTCACCCGGTTTCTCGATCGCGCGGACCGCTATCGGTGAGCGCGATGGCCAAAACATACGCAGCGGACCTCGCATGATATTCGATTTCGAGCACCGGCTGGTGGAGCTTGCCGCGCAGACCGTCTTGTGCGTCGGCGACCTCATGCTCGACGAGTTCGTGTACGGCGAGGTGTCGCGCATCTCGCCCGAGGCGCCGGCGCCGGTGATTGCGGTCGCGCGCCAGGAGGCGGTGATCGGCGGCGCCGGCAACGTGGCGCGCAACGTCGCCTCGCTCGGCGCGCGCTGCTTGTTCGTCGGCGTCATCGGCGACGACGACGGCGCCCGGGCGGTGCGGGCGGCGCTCGCCGCCGAACCCAACATCGAAGCGAGCCTGGTGATCGACCGCTCCCGTCCGACCACCCGCAAGGTCCGCTTCGTCGCCGGCGAGCGCGGCCAGTCGACCCACATGCTGCGCGCCGATTGGGAAGTGGCAAAGCCGATCGCCGGCGAGATCGAGGACGCGGTGATCCGCCACGCGCTGTCCGCACTGCCGGACGCCGGCGCGGTGGTGCTCTCCGATTATGCCAAGGGAACTCTGACCGAGCGGGTGGTCCGGGCGATCATCGAGGCCGCCGTCAAGCTCGGCCGGCCGGTCGTGGTCGACCCCAAGGCGGCCGACTTCGCCGTCTACCGCGGCGCGACCCTGATCACGCCCAACCGCAAGGAGCTTGCCGATGCGACCCGGCGGCCCGCCGTGAGCGATGCCGAGATCGCGGCGGCGGCGGCCAAGCTGGCGCGGGCGACCGCCAGCGCCGCGGTGCTGGTGACGCGCAGCGAGCAAGGCATGACGCTGGCGGTCGCCGGGCAAGCGCCGATCCACGTGCCTGCCTACGCGGTCAACGTGCGCGACGTGTCGGGCGCGGGCGATACGGTGGTGGCGGTGCTCGGCACCCTGTTGGCGATGGGCGCCGGGTTCGAGCCCGCCATGCGGGCCGCCAACGCGGCGGCGGCGGTGGTGGTCGGCAAGCGGGGCACCGCGGCGGTGACGGCGGCGGAGCTGCGCTCGCGCATCCTGCCGGCCGCGACCTTGGCGCCCGAGGAGAAGATCGTGTTCGACTGGTCGGTGCTCGACGACCGTCTGGCCGAATGGCGGCGCCAGCGCCTGCGCATCGGCTTCACCAACGGCTGCTTCGACCTGATTCATCCGGGCCACGTCAAAGTGCTGGCCGAGGCGCGCGCGTGCTGCGACCGGCTGGTGGTCGGCCTCAACAGCGACGCGTCGGCGCGCCGGCTCAAGGGCGAGGACCGGCCGATCCAGAACGAGCAGGCGCGGGCCGAGGTGCTGGCCGCGCTCGAGGCGGTCGACTTGGTGGTGGTGTTCGAGCAGGACACGCCGCTCGAGCTGATCGGGCACGTGCGCCCCACGGTGCTGGTCAAGGGCGGCGACTACCGGCGCGAGGAAGTGGTCGGCTACGAGGTGGTGGAGGCCGCGGGCGGCGAGGTCGTGCTGGTCGATCTCGTGCCCGGCCACAGCACCAGCCGGCTGGTCGACCGCTCGCGCGAACCGGCGAAGCCGGCGGGCCGGAAGAAGCCGCCCGTCAAGGCGTGAGCGTCATGCGCGCGATGTTTCCGCCCGACGTGGAGAACGAGCTGAAGGAGGCGTTCTTCGCCGGCGCCCGCACCGGCTATTTCGTCGAGGTCGGCGCCAACGATCCGCAATATCTGTCGCAGACCTGGCATCTCGAGCAGCGCGGCTGGACCGGGGTCCTGGTCGAGCCGCAGCCGGACCTCGCCGCCGAGTTGGCGCGGCGGCGCAGCGCCAAGATCTACCCGGTCGCCTGCTCGTCGCCGCGCGACTCCGGCCGGACCATGGCGCTGCATCTCGCCGGCATCCATTCCTCCTTCGACCCGGACCTGAACATTTCGACCACGCGTGCCGAGGGTACGGTCGAGGTTCCGGTCAAGACGCTCGACGAAATCCTCGCCGACGCCGGCGCGCCGGCGCCGATCGATTTCCTGTCGATCGACATCGAGGGCCACGAAATCGACGCGCTCGAAGGCTTCGACTTCGCCCGCTGGCGGCCGCGCCTGATCCTGATCGAGGATCTGGCGATGAACCTCGACGTGCATCGCTGCCTGACCGCGCACGGCTACAAATGGATGCGGCGTACCGGGCTCAACAGCTGGTACGTTCCCGCCGACGCGGCTGTCGAGGTGGGGCTGTTCGCGCGCTGGCAGTTCTTCCGCAAGCATTATCTCGGCGTGCCGTTCCGCCATTTGCGCGAGGCCTCGCGCCGCATCCGCCACGGCACCTGGTGGGGCCGCGGCCGGACGGCTGCGAACTGACGCCGGAGGTTCCGTGCCGCTTCTCAGCGCCATCGTCATCACCCGCAATGAGGCGGCCAACATCGCGGAATGCCTGGACAGCCTTGCCTTCTGCGACGAGCGCATCGTGGTCGATTGCGGCAGCACCGACGATACGGTGGAGATCGCGGGCGCGAAGGGGGCGAACGTTTTCTATCACGCGTGGGAAGGATTCGGGCCTCAGAAGAACCATGCGCTCTCGCTTGCCGCCGGCGACTGGGTGCTCTCCCTCGATGCGGACGAGCGCGTGAGCCCGCAACTCGCCGCGGCGATCAAGAATGCGGTCGAACGGGGGCGGGCGGACGGCTACGAGTTCCCGCGGCGCTCGAGCTTCTGCGGCCGGCCGCTGCGCTACTCGGGCTGGCATCCCGACTACGTGCTGCGCCTGTTCCGGCGCGGGCGGGGGCGCTTCACCGACGTTATCGTGCACGAGCGCGTCGTGTGCGACGGCACGGTCGCGCGGCTTGCCGGGCCGTTGCTCCATCATCCGGTGCTCAAGCTCGAAGACGCGCTCTCGCGCATCGACCGCTACTCGACCGCGAGCGCCCAGGCGATCGTCGCCTCCGGCCGGCGCGTCAGCTTCATGACCGGCATCGGCCACGGCATCGGGTCGTTCCTGCGCGCCTACGTGCTGCGTCTGGGGTTCCTCGACGGAGCCGAGGGTTTCCTCCTCGCCGTCGCGAACGCCGAGGGCAGCTACTACCGCTACATGAAGGCGTGGCTCGAAAGGCGGCGCCGTGGCTGAGCTGATCTCGGTCGTGGTCGCGACCTACAATCGCGAGGATGCACTCGATGCGGTGCTGCGTGGGCTCTCGCGTCAGGCCGACCGGCGCTTCGAGGTCCTGGTCGCCGACGACGGATCGGGCCCGGCGACCGCGCAGGCGATCGCCGCGTGGGCCGCGCGCGGGGTATTTCCGCTCGCCCATGTTCGCCACGACGATCGGGGATTTCGCCTCGCCGAGATCCGCAACCGGGCGATCCTCGAGAGCAAGGGGAGCCTGTGCATTTTCCTCGACGGCGATTGCAT
>DASZJC010000207.1:0-3177 GCA_035948495.1 Xanthobacteraceae bacterium
TTCCGGGAACGAACCGATGTCGATCCTCATCAACATTCTCATCACCTTCCTGGTGGTCGTGCTCGTGCTCTACCTGGTCGACCGGCTGCCGATCGACGGCCGCGCCAAGCAGATCGTGCGCGTCATCGTGATCATCCTCGGCATCCTGTCGCTGCTGCGCGCGATCACGGCGTTCCCGATCTGACCCGCGGCTTCGCCTCGGCGACCGCGCGCTCGCGGCGCGCCCGCAGGATCGCGGCGTTGAGTTCGCCCCCGTAGATGAAGATCGCCGCCGACAGGTAGAGGAACACGAGCGCGATCATGGCGGACGCGAGCCCGGCGTAGGTCGTGACGTAGCGGTTCGCGTATTGCGCCAGGTAGAGGCCGAACGCGGCGCCTCCCGCCAGCCACAACATGATCGTCACGACGACGCCCGGGAGAATCTGCCGGATCCGCCGCCGCCCGGCGGGCAGGAAGAGGTGCAGCAGCACGAGCGCCACCACGAGGACGGCGGACGCGACCGCGAGGCGCGCCACCGTGCCGAGGCGGTCGAGCGGCTGGAGCCACTGGACGTAGCGCACGGCGGTCTCGAGCAGGAGCGGCGCCAGCACCACCAGCACCGCCACCACCAGGAGCGCGATCGCGCTCACCAGCACGTAGACGGTCGACTCCGCGCGCAGCAGCCACCAGCTGCGCGTCTCCATCACGCCGTAGGCGCGGTTGAGCCCGATGCGCAGGCTCTCGATGCCGTTCGAGGCGAAATAGACGGCGAGGGCGGCGCCGACCGCGACGGCGCTGCTGTGTCCCGCGTTCTGCACTGCGTTCTGCACCTCTTGCACGTCGCCCGCGATCGGGGCGGCGACCTCGCGCGGCCAGGCGCCGAGCAGAATGCGTCCGGCCTCGACGCCGAGGTCGCTCGAGCCGATTGCGCCGGCGAGTGCGTTGACCAGGATCAGGAACGGGAACATCGCCGCGAGGATCGCGAATGCGATGTAGCTCGCGATCGCCCAGCCGTCGGCCGCGAGGAAATGCTGGAAGGCGTCGAGCGGGATGCGCAGGAACCAGGGCGAGCGGGCGATAACGGGCGCGAGCAGCCCCGACTGGGCCGCCGATTGCGCCGGGTCGCCCGGATCGCGCACCGCCGCGAGCCTCCGCGATCACGCCGCCAAGCGGGTGCGAACATGAAGGAGGAATTCGTTCATCGTCTTCATGCCTCGTACCGGGGCGCGCGGCGAACCTTGCGGACGTCGGGCTCATGATGGCAGCAGCCTCTGACGGCGGCAACCCTCGCGTCCGCCGCTCGAACGGCTTGGGACCGCTCAATGAGAAAAAACGATCGGCACGGCCCCTGCGCCGACACCCGGAGGAACGCCAAGCCGCCGGATTCCGTTCCCGCAGAGACGGGAGCGGGAACTGTGCGCCGGGCATCGGCGTTGCCCCCGCGACACATTTCGCCAAGCCGGGAGTGCAAGAATGGGACGGTTCGTTCTGCTGTGGTTGCTCGGAATTCCGCTCCCGATCCTGCTCGTCATCTGGCTCCTCGGCGGGTTTCACTAGACCTGCTGAGGGAGGTGCCCGCGCGGCCGCGGGCGTGACTCCTTCGTGAGCGAGGCGCAGGTGGATACTCCGCGCGCGACCGCGCGCCCGCGACGCTCGCCGTCGGCGTCGACCGACGGTCCGTTTCTCATGAGCCCCGATGCGTTCTGGACCGGGGCGGCGCGCGCGGCCACCATCGGGATATTCCTGCTGCTGTTGACGGGCGCCCTCGATCTCGCCCGCCCGCTGCTTCTTCCCCTGGTCTCGGCGCTGGTGTTCGCCTTGTTCTTCGGCCCGCTCCAGGTGGCCGCCGAGCGCCGCCGCGTGCCCGCCTGGGTGTTTGCTTTGACATGCGTGGCGGCGATCGTCGGGCTCATCAACCTCGCCATCATCCTGACCGCCGCCCCGCTGATCGAATGGCTGGGGCGCGGCCCCGACATCGCCGCCTCGCTGGGCAACAAGCTGCAAATTCTCGCCGGGCCGTTTTCCGCGTTGCGCGACCTGCAGCACGCCCTTTCGCCCGGCAGCGACAAGGTCGGGATGAACATCGAAGTCACCACGTTCATCCAGCCCGCGCTGGCGTTCCTGACGCCGGCGATCGGGGAACTCATCGTGTTCCTCGCCGCGCTGTTCTTTTTCCTGATCGGCCGCGCGCACCTGCGAAACCATCTGGTGCTGTTCTTCGCCAGCCAGGAAGGGCGGTTGCGGGCGCTGCGGATTCTCAACGGAATCGAGGAGAACCTGACCCGCTACATCGCGACCGCGGGCGCGATCAACTTTTGCGTCGGGCTCATCCTCGGGTGTGCCAGCTATGCGATCGGGCTGCCCAACGCGCCGATGTGGGGCGTGCTCGCGTTCGCGCTCAATTTCCTGCCCTACGTCGGACCGCTGATCATGGTCATCGCGCTGTTCACAGCCGGGCTGGTCGTGTTTCCCTCGCTCGGCCACGCGCTGATCGCTCCGGCCTTTTTCGTCGGGCTGGCCACGCTTGAGGGCCACTTCGTGACGCCCAACATCGTCGGACGGCGCCTGGCGTTGAGCCCGGTTCTGGTCTTCGTGGCCCTCGTGTTCTGGACCTGGCTGTGGGGCCCGATGGGCGCGCTCCTCGCCACGCCGCTCCTGATTGCCGGCATGGTGGCCATCAACGGCCTCCTCCCCAAGAACGAAATCGAGCTTCCCGAGTAGCGGACGGGAACTTTTTGCTGCCGGCGCCGTTGTCGGGCGGGCGCAGCCCATCTCATTCCACGATCGCTTTCGGAGCAACCCATGGCAGCCAGGAAGAAAAGAAACGCACATTCGGCGGTCGACGACATTCGCAGCGATCTGCAGAGCCTGCGCGAGGACATCTCGCACCTTGCCGAGCAGGTCGGCAACGCGGTCAGCGAAGGCGGCGACGATGCGCTCGGCGAGGCGAAGGCGCAGCTGCGGCGGATCAAGGAGAACGTTGACGCCATCATTTCCGGCGCCGGCGAAAAGGGTCGCGAGGCGCGCGAGGCGGTGATGGACGTGACGGAAAACCTCACCGACGCGCTGGAGGAATCGCTGCAGTCGCGCCCGCTCACCACGCTCGCGCTCGCCATCGGAGTCGGGTTCGCATTCGGCGCGACGTGGCGGCGCTGAGGCCGGCGTGACCGTGGGGCCGGTAGCCGAGCTGAAGGAAAG
>DASZJC010000208.1:0-3907 GCA_035948495.1 Xanthobacteraceae bacterium
CTCGGGATGGTTGAGCTTGACGCCGCGCTCGAGCCGCCGCCGCGCCACCATGGCGGCCATGGCGATCAGCAGCTTGTCCTTTTCCCGCGGGGTGAGGTTCATGGCCGTCCTCGGTCAGTTGAGCCACAGCCGCGGCAGGGAGGGCCCGCGCAGCGCCGCGAGCACCGCCACGAGATCGTGCCGCAGGGCCGCACCGTCGGCGGCGCACAGGCGCGCCACCGCCAGCCCGTTCCACGCCGAGGTGCCGACCTCGCCGCGCAGGTCCTCGAGCGCGCGCAGGCGGCCGAGCACCTCCGCGTCCCCGGGCACAATCAGCACCGTTGCGAGCGCGGCGCCGCCGTTGGCGACCGCGGCTTGGCCGAGCTTGGCGGCGATGGCGCCGTCGAGCCGCACTGTCTCGGCGTAGACGAGCGCGCCGCCGCGACGCACGCGCCAGCGGTCGGCGAGGGCGCCGCGCTCGACCGCCTCGCCCATGCCGGTGCGGCCGAGCACCAGCGCCTCGGCGAACAATAGGCGCGCGTCCGCGGCGAGGTCGATGTCGATCGCGCGGTCGAGCCGCGCGCCGTCGAACAGGATCGTCTCCTGGGGCAGCCAGGCGAGCGAAGCGGCCGTCCCGGCCGCAAGCCTGATGCGGATTTGCGCGTCCGGCCCGAGCGAGCGGTAGACTTTTTCGGCGGCCGCGCTGGTGACGCTGAGCCGGGCCTGCGCGCCGGCCGCGATGTCGAGGTCGAAGCGGTCGCCGCCGGCAATCCCGCCGGCGGTGTTGATCAGCACCGCCTGTAGTTCGCGCGCGCGCGCGCCGGGAAAGCGCACCCGCAGCGACCCCGCTTCGTGCAGGCGAGCGCGGCGGGTGATGCCGCGATCGAACTCGGCGGCGAGCGCGACGCGGCCGACCGCGCGGTTCGCGGCAAAGACGCGCGCGCGTTCCTCGGCGAGGGTCATGCGCTGCACCGTACGCCGTCATGGCCGGGCTTGTCCCGGCCATGACGCCTGAGCGAGTGAATGCGATTCATCTCACAACGCCAATGCTCGCCTGAGCGCCGCCTCGTCCATGTCGGTCCTGCTGCACGCATAGACGATGGCGCCGCGGTCCATCACGGCGAAATGGTCGCCGAGTTCGCGAGCGAAGTCGAGATACTGCTCGACCAGCACGATCGCCACCTGGCCGAGATTGCGCAGATAGGCGATAGCGCGGCCGATGTCCTTGATGATCGACGGCTGGATGCCCTCGGTCGGCTCGTCGAGCAGCAGCACGCGCGGGCGCATGACGAGCGCGCGGCCGATGGCGAGCTGCTGTTGCTGGCCGCCGGAGAGATCCCCGCCGCGCCGGCGCAGCATGCTGCCGAGCACCGGAAACAGCGCGAACACGTCGTCCGGAATGACGCGCTGGTCGCGCGGCAGCGGGGCGAAGCCGGTTTCGAGGTTCTCCCGCACGGTCAGCAGCGGAAAGATTTCGCGGCCCTGGGGTACGTAGGCGACGCCGCGGCGCGCCCGCTCGTAGGGCCTGACCGAGGTGATGTCGGTCCCGTCGAGGGTGACCGTGCCGCGGGTCACCGGATGCTGGCCGGCCAGCGCATCGAGCAGGCTCGTCTTGCCCACCCCGTTGCGGCCGAGCACGCAGGTCACCTTGCCGGCCTCCGCCTTGAGCGAGACCGCGCGCAGCGCCTGGGCGGCGCCGTAGTGGAGATCGATGGATTGCACATCGAGCATCAGCGTTCACCAACAAGCGGCGAATAGTGAGTAGCGAATAGCGAATAGCGAATAGCGGAGCGAACTCCGTACTTTCGCCGTTCACCAATCTCTATTCGTCGCCGCCGCATACTAAGACTCGCTTCTTTCCTTCACTATTCACTATTCACTATTCGCTATTCACTATTCACTATTCGCTTGTTCACCTCCCCAAATAAACCTCAACCACTCGCTCATTCGCCGAGACCTGATCGATGCCGCCTTCGGCGATCACCGCGCCCTCGTGCAGCACGGTCACCTTGACGTCTAGGTCGCGCACGAACGCCATGTCGTGCTCGACCACCACGATGGTGCGATCGCGGTTGATCTCCTTGAGCAGCTCGACGGTCTGGCGCGTCTCCGCGTCTGTCATGCCGGCGACCGGTTCGTCGACCAGGAGGAGCTTGGGTTCCTGGGCGAGCAGCATGCCGATCTCGAGCCATTGCTTCTGCCCGTGCGAGAGCGCGCCGGCGAGCCGCTCGCGCACCGCCGGCAGGCGCGTGAGATCGAGCAGGCGGTCGATGCGCGCGCTCACCTCCGCGCTCTCGCGCCACAACAGGGTCTTGCGGACACGGCGGTCGCTCTTGAGCGCGAGCAGCAGATTGTCCTCGACGGTGTGGCTTTCGAACACTGTCGGCTTCTGAAACTTGCGGCCGATGCCGAGCTCGGCGATTTCGGTCTCGTCGAGGCCGGTGAGGTCGTACATGCCGTCGAGATAGACGTCGCCTTCATCGGGCCGCGTCTTGCCGGTGATCACATCCATCATGGTGGTCTTGCCCGCCCCGTTGGGGCCGATAACGGCGCGCATTTCGCCCGGCTCGACCGCGAGCGACAGATTGTTGAGCGCACGGAAGCCGTCGAACGACACGCTCACGCCGTCGAGGTAGAGCAGGGCCGAGGTGGTGCGGGGCGGCATCGGCTCACTCCGCCGGGCGCGGATCGGCCACGCCCGTGGGCGCCACGCCGTTGCCGCGCGACTTGGGACCGCGCGCCGCGTTCCACCACTGGGCGATGGTGCCGACGATGCCGCGCGGCAGCAGCAGGGTCACCGCGATGAACAGCCCGCCGAGCACGAACAGCCAATAGGGCGCGAGGGGGCCGCTGGTGAAGGTGGTCTTGGCGTAGTTGACGAGGACCGCGCCGAGCGCGGCGCCGATCAGCGTGCCGCGGCCGCCGACCGCGACCCAGATCACCGCCTCGATCGAGTTGCCGGGCGCGAACTCGCTCGGGTTGATGATGCCGACCTGCGGCACGTAGAGGGCGCCGGCGATGCCGGCCATGCAGGCGGACAGGGTGAAGACGAAGACTTTGTAGGACTCCACCCGGTAGCCGAGAAAACGCACGCGGTTCTCCGCGTCGCGGATCGCGATCAGCACCTTGCCGCACTTCGACGACACGATCGCCCGGCAGACGTAGAACCCCAGGCCGAGCGCGATCACCGAGATGGCGAACAAGGCCGAGCGCGTCTCCGCCGACTGAACGTTGAAGCCGAGGATGTCCTTGAAGTCGGTCAGGCCGTTATTGCCGCCGAAGCCGAAATTGTTGCGGAAGAAGCCGAGCATCAGCGCGAAGGTGAGCGCCTGGGTGATGATCGACAGATAGACCCCGGTCACGCGGCTGCGGAACGCGAACCAGCCGAACACGAAGGCGAGCGCCCCGGGCACCAGCAGCACCATCAGGGCCGCGTAGGCGAAGTGCTGGAACCCGTACCAATAGACCGGCAGCTCCTTCCAGTTCAGGAACACCATGAAGTCGGGCAGGATCGGGTTGGCGTAGACGCCGCGCGTGCCGATCTGGCGCATCAGGTACATGCCCATGGCATAGCCGCCGAGCGCGAAGAACGCGCCGTGGCCGAGCGAGAGGATGCCGCAAAAGCCCCAGATCAGGTCGATCGACAGCGCCAGGATCGCGTAACACACGTACTTGCCGAACAGCGACACGAGGTAGAGCGACATGTGCCACGGCGAGGATGGCGGCACCGCCAGGTTGGCGAGCGGCACGCCGACGGCGATGACCGCGAGGAAAACAAGGAACGCGACGCCGACACGGTCGAGCGCGCGGATCAGCGGCGAGCTGCTCACGCTTCGACCGCCCGGCCCTTGAGGGCGAACAGGCCCCGCGGACGCTTCTGGATGAACAGGATGATGAGGACGAGGATCGCGATCTTGCCGAGCACGGC
>DASZJC010000209.1:0-2845 GCA_035948495.1 Xanthobacteraceae bacterium
GCCCGGATGATCGCATGCGCTGAGGCTGCCATGCCCTTCGTCGTTGCGCCGGCGGCATTGCCTGTGCCGCAATCGCACGTCCGCTGCGCGCCCGGGCAAACGGTCTCCCATCCGCGTCCGGGCGACATCATCCTGGTGCGCCGGTTCGGATGGCTGCAACGTTTCCTCCCGGCATCCGCGCAGCTGCGGGCGTGCGGCAAAAACAATCCTGCGTTCTCGCACTGGAGCCATGCGGCGCTGGTGGTGAGTTGGCACGGTCACCTGGTCGAGGTGCGCCACGACGGCGTCGTGCTGAGCGCAATCGAAAACTACCGCGACCTCGACTATCACTATGTCCGGATCGAGTTGCCCGATGCGGATCGCGCCGAGGTCGCGCGCTACGCGGTCTCGTGCCTGCGGCGCACGCACGGCCGCTGGAGCTTTGCGCTTGCGGCTCTTGCCAAGCTCGGGGGCGCGCGGTCGAGGGTTGCGAAGCGCAGCCGGCAGGAGTGCGCCGCGCTCGTCGTCCGGGCGCTCCGGCGCGCCGGCGTCACGTTCGAGCACGGGCCGGCCGATATGTCGGTCGCGGATCTGGCGCGGCGGTTCGGCGTGTGTCCGTGACCGTTGCCGGTTCGGCCGCGAGGCAATAATTTCTCGGGGATGCCCGACGCCTCCGGCGAGCCCGCCTCGTGACGGCCGATCTGCGCGACCGCGCCGACATGCTGGCAATGGCCGGCGACTTCGCCAACGCGATCCCGCTCTATCGCGAGTTGATCGCGGCAAGCCCGCGCGACGCGGCGCTCCACCGCAAGCTCGCCGGCGCGCTCGACGCCACCGGGGCCGCCGAGGAAGCGCTCGCCTGCTACCGGCAGGGGCTTGCCCGCGATCCTGCCGACGCGCGTACGCATGACGAACTGGGCCGGCTGCTGGGCCGGCGCGGCGACATGGCCGGCGCCGGCGAGCATCTGCGCGCGGCGGTGAGGATCGACCCTTCCCTCATTACGGCGCGCGGGGCGCTCGGCGACCTCCTCTGCCGGCAGGGGCGCCATCGCGAGGGCATCGCCGAGCTTGAGGCGGCGCTCGCCCTCGACCCCGGCACTTGGCCGCTGTGTCTGCGCCTCGGCACCGCGCTCGCCGCGTTGGGCCCGGAGCGGCAAGGGGAAGCGATGGACTGCTTCCGCCGCGTGATCGCGCTTTCACCCGGCAACGCCGTGGCGCATCTGCAGCTTGCCCTTGCCTTCTGGCGGCGCGGCGACGCAGCGCCCGCTATCGCGCTCGCCGAGCGCGCGGCCCGGCTCGACCCCAAGCTCGCCGCGGCGCACGGCGCGCTCGGCAGCATGCTGCGCGGCGCCGGCCGCATCAACGAAGCGGTCGAGAGCCTGCGCGCCGCGCTCGCGATCAATTCCGAAGACGCCGCCGCCTGTTTCCACCTCGGAATGTGCTTGTCCGGCATGCACGGCGAGCTGCTGCAGGAGGGATTGAACTACTTGCGGCGCGCGATATCGCTCACCCCGCGCAATCTGCATGCGCACATTCAACTCGCCTGGACGCTTTCGGAAATGGGCTGCCGCGAGGAGGCGCTCGCGAGCTATCGCGTCGCGCTCGATACCTTTCCCGACGATCCAACCTTGCGGTTCGGCGCAACCATGGCAAGGCTGCCGATCGTGGCCGAGGACGCGGCGACGGTCGAACGCTGCCGCGCCGAGTACGCGGCGAGCCTCGAGGGCCTGGAGGAGTTTTTTGCGCAGCGGCGCTCCGCCCGAGCCACTGCCGAGCAAGCGCGCCAGGATGCGGATGCGGTCGGCACCGCCCAGCCTTTCTTCCTCGCCTACCAAGGCCGCGACGACAGGGCGCTGCAGGCGCGCTACGGCCGGATGATCGCGGCGATCATGGGCGGCGCCTATCCGCAATGGGCGAGCGCTCCCGTCGTGGCGCCGCCGCGGCCCGACGAGCCGATCCGGATCGCCATCGTGTCGGGGCACTTGCGGGCGCATTCGGTCCTGAAGATTCCGATCTGGGGCTGGGTCTCGCTGATCGACCGGCGCCGTTTCCGTCTGTTCGGCTATCACACCGGCGCGCACAGCGACGGCGAGACCGCGCGGGTGCGGCGCGCGTTCGAGCGCTTCGTGCAGGGACCGCTGCCGGTCGAGCGCTGGTGCCAGACGATCCGCGCCGACGCCCCGCACGTCGCGATCTTTCCGGAAATCGGCATGGACGAGATGACGCCGCGGCTCGCGGGGTTGCGGCTCGCGCCGGTGCAATGCACGTCCTGGGGACATCCGGTGACCAGCGGATTTCCGACCATCGATTATTTTCTCTCGAGCGACCTGATGGAGCCACCCGAGGCCGACGCTCATTACACGGAAAAGCTGGTGCGCCTGCCCAACCTGGGCATCGCCTATGTGCCGCCGCCGATCGCCGCGACGTCCCCGACGCGCGACGCCCTCGGTCTGCGGGCGGACGCGATCGTGTTCTGGTGCTGCCAGCACTTGCCGAAATACCTGCCGGAGTTCGACGGCGTGTTCGCGCGCATTGCGCGGCAGGCCGGCAACGCGCAATTCGCGTTCATCGCCTCGCCGCGCGGCGAGGAGGTCACCGAACGCTTCCGCCGGCGTCTCGCCCGCGCGTTCGCCGCGGACGGGCTCGACGCGGCGCGCCACGTGGTGATGCTCGGCCGGCTCACCACGGCGGACTTCGTCGGCGTCGCCGGCGTCTGCGATGTCTTCCTCGACAGCATCGGCTGGTCGGGCTGCAACAGCGTGCTCGAATGCCTCGGCGCCGACCTGCCGGTCGTCACCTGGCCGGGCCCGCTGATGCGCGGGCGGCATTGCGCCGCCATCCTGCGCATGCTCGGCGTGACCGACAC
>DASZJC010000210.1:0-7060 GCA_035948495.1 Xanthobacteraceae bacterium
CGCCGCCGCCGGTCTTGGCCAGGCGATAGATATGGGCGATGGCGCCGACCTGCGCCCCCATGACGAAGAAATAGGAGACGGCGACGCCTACGAAGAAACGGCTGCGGCGCGCCTCGGCGAAGGTGGCGCGGGGCGCGGCGACGGCCGCTCCGCCGCCCGCGGCCGGCGCAACGCCGTCGGGCGCGAGCCCCATCGCCTGCGGCGCGGGGCGCACGACGAATGCCGTGAGCGGCACGACGCCGATGAGCAACGTCGCGGCCAGCCACGGAGCAGCGCCGGCGATGCCGTGATGCTCGATCAAAAAGGCGGACATCGGCGTAATCACGATTCCGCCGAGGGACAGGCCGGTCGAGGCGATCGAGATCGCCAGCGACCGGTGCGCTTCGAACCAGCGCGCCACGGTGGTGATGTTGGGAATGATGCCGCCGCAGCCGTAGCAGAGGCCGTAGACGATATGGAACAGATAGAGCTGGACCGGCGTGGAGAGGACGCCAAGGCAGGCGAGCAACAGCGCGCTCAAGACGGCGCTGACAATAACAACGGCACGCGGGTCGATGCGGTCGATCAACCAGCCGGCGAGAACGCCGCCGACGCCCGAGCCGACGAAGTAGCAGGCGGTCGCGCCGCTCGCGAGCGCCACCGGAAAGCCGCGTTCCCGCACGAAGGCGTCGAGCAGCACCGACAAATTATAGAAGCCGAGCCCCGACGTGGTGGTGAGCACCAGCGCGATCGCGCCGACCACGTACCAGCCGTAGAAGATGCGGCGCGGCAAATCACACCCGCGCCACCGGATCGTCGACGGCGAGGTCGATAAGGCGCAGCTGCACGCGCTCCTCGCCGTGCCAGCGGTCGAGCGAAAGCGTGCCGGCGGCGTGCACGGCGCGGCCGCGGTTCTTGAGCAAGGCATGGCCGAGCGGTTGGCCGGCGGCGCGGAACGCGATTGCCGCAATCGCCGTGCCGTCGCCCGACTTGAGCCGCACGCGCACGTGCGCCTGGCCGACCTCCTCGGCATAGGCGATCGCGTGCGAGGGCAGCGCGAATACCGGCTCGGGATTGCCGGGACCGTAGGGGCCGGCGCGCGCGATCATGGCGTGGAACTCGGGGCCGGCGCCGGCCGCCGTCACCGCGCCGTCGATGAGCAGCGCGCGGTCGCGCCGCCCCGCTTCGACCGCGGCGGCAAGCTCGGCCTCGAGGAAGGCGCGAAACGGCGCGAGGCGGTCGTGGTGCAAGGTGACGCCCGCCGCCATGGCATGACCGCCGCCCTTGAGCAGAAGCTTTTCGGCGACGGCGCGGCGCACCGCGCGGCCGATATCGACCCCGTAGATCGAGCGCCCCGAGCCGGTGCCGATGCCGCCGGGCTCGAGCGCGATGGCGAACGCGGGCCGCTCGAACCGTTCCTTCAGGCGCGCCGCCACCAGGCCGACGATCCCCGGATGCCAGCCCGCCGCGGCGGTGACCACGACCGCGCCGCGCTCCTCGATGCCGAGCGCCGCCGTCGCCTCGGCCTCGGCGGCCGCGAGCATCGCCTGCTCGATCGCCTGGCGCTCGCGGTTGAGCCGGTCGAGTTCGGCCGCGATCGTCGCCGCCTCGGAGGGATCCTCGGCGAGCAGCAGCCGCGCGCCGAGGTCGGCGCGGCCGATGCGCCCGCCGGCGTTGATGCGGGGCCCGAGCAGAAATCCGAGATGCCACGGCTCCGGCGGGCCGGCGAGCCGCGCCACGTCCATCAGCGCCGTGAGGCCGATGCGCTCGCGCCGGCGCATGGCGATGAGGCCTTTGGCGACGAACGCGCGGTTGAGCCCTTCGAGCCGCGACACGTCGGCGACCGTGCCGAGCGCGACGAGATCGAGCAGGCCGAGCAGGTCGGGTTCTGGCCGCGCCGGCGTCCAGAAGCCGCGCTCGCGCAAGGTGCGATTGGTCGCCACCAGCACGAGGAACACGAGGCCGGCGGCGGCGAGATAGCCGAGGCCGGAGAGATCGTCGAGCCGATTGGGATTGACCACCGCGAGCGCCGGCGGCAATTGCGCGTCGGCCTGATGGTGGTCGACGACGATCGCCTCGAGCCCGAGGCGCTGCGCTTCCGCAAGCGCGTCGGGGCTGGTGGTGCCGCAATCGACGGTGATGAGGAGCCGCGCGCCGCGCTCGGCGAGGCCGCGGATCGCCTCGACGTTGGGCCCATAGCCCTCGAACAAGCGGTCGGGAATGTAGATTTCCGGATCGAGCCCGGCGTGGCGCAGGAAGCGCGCGAGCAGCGCCGCCGAGGTGGCGCCGTCGACGTCGTAGTCGCCGAAGACCGCCACCCGTTCGCCCCGCTCGACCGCGTCGGCGATGCGGGCGGCCGCAACGGCCATCCCGGTGACGACGTGCGGGTCCGGCATCAGCCGCTTGAGGCTGGGGTCGAGAAACGCCTCGACCGCGTCGGCCTCGACGCCGCGGCCGGCGAGGATGCGCGCCAGCAGTTCGGGCAGGCCGTGCCGCTGCACGATGGTGAGCGCGCGCGCTGCCGCGCGCTCGTCGAGCCGGTCGCGCCACGCCCGGCCGGCGACCGAGCGCTCGACGCCGAGGAACGCGCGCGGGCCGGCGCGGGGCGGCGGAGCGGATAAGGCGGTGACCGACATGATTCGCCTACGGGATTGTGCACGGCAAATTGCACGGTTTTGCCGGCGCACGCACCTGCCGGGGCATGGTTAATCCCCAATGAACCTGGAGCGCGCTGGGCGCGACCAATGGCCAGGTACGGAGGGGCTGCCCTAGCCCGACGGCTTTTCGGGCTGCACTTGAGACACGGAGGACATCATGTTCAAGCTCAAGACGCTCATTCCCGTCGCGATGGCGGTTGGTGCGCTTGCCCTGTGGGCAACCACGTCGATTCTCGCCGCAAACGGCCCTCAAGCGCAGGGCTTCGCGACCGCGGCGCAGGTCGAGACCTTCGGCCTGATGGCGAAGGCAGGCGATCTGCCGGCCCAGAGCTTCGACGCGTTCTGATTGCTCCAGGCAAAATTGAAGAACCCGCCGACGGGTATCGGCGGGTTCATGCTTATTGCTGGAGCATGATCTTTTCCGACCTGCCTTCGCCCGCCGAAGCATCAAGCCAAATGACAAGCCGTGCCAGGGCTTCGCGCAGGCGGGAAACCGGTTCCCACTTTTCGGGATCAAGCTCTCGGCGCGAATAAGGCTCAGATCAGCAGTCCCAGCGCGAGCAGCGCGACGAGCGTGAGACTGGAGAACAGCATCGCCAGTTCAATCGGCCGCAGCTCGAACAAGCCAAACCGTGTCGCCATGGTGACCCCCCGTGGAATCACCCCCTGCGGACGACAGGCTCGCGCGCCGGCCCGACCATATTATGGCCCGGGCACGACATGGTTGTGACGTTCCACAGCAGGCCGCACCCGCCGCCCACTCAACCGAGATGAAATTTGCCGTGCTCGCGGTGCTCGGCGCGGATCCGGCGCACCGTGCCGGTCACCGAGCGCATCACCACGGTCTCGGTCTCGATGACCTCGGGGTGGAACTTCACGCCGTGCAGCATGGAGCCGTCGGTGACGCCGGTCGCGGCGAACAGGCAGTCGCCGTGCACCATGTCCTCCATCTCGTACTTTTTGCGCGGATCCTTGATGCCCATGTGGGCGGCGCGCCGACGCTTCTCTTCGGTGTCGAGCACGAGGCGCCCCTGCATCTGACCGCCGATGCAACGCAGCGCCGCCGCCGCCAGCACGCCTTCCGGCGCGCCGCCGATGCCGAGATAAATGTCGATGCCGGTGTCCTCCGGATCGGCGGTGTGGATGACGCCGGCGACGTCGCCGTCGGTAATCAGGCTCACCGCGGCGCCGGCCTTGCGCACGGCGGCGATCAGGTCCGCATGGCGCGGCCGGTCGAGGATGAGCGCGGTGACGGCTGCGGGCTTCACGCCCTTCGCCTTGGCCAGATTGGCGATGTTCTCCTCGGCCGGGGCATCGAGATCGACCACGCCCTTGGGATAGCCGGGCCCGATCGCGATTTTCTCCATGTAGACGTCGGGCGCGTTGAGCAGCGTGCCACCCTCGGCGAGCGCCACGGTCGCGATCGCGCCCGGCATGTTCTTCGCGCACAGGGTGGTGCCTTCGAGCGGATCGACCGCGATGTCCATCTGCGGGCCGGTGTCGCGTCCGACCTTCTCGCCGATGAACAGCATCGGCGCCTCGTCGCGCTCGCCCTCGCCGATCACGATGGTGCCGCGGATCGGCAGGTTGTTGAGCTCGCGCCGCATGGCGTCGACCGCCGCCTGGTCGGCCGCCTTCTCGTTGCCGCGGCCGCGCAGCCGCGCCGCCGCCACCGCCGCGCGTTCGGTCACGCGAACGATCTCGAGCGACAGGATGCGCTCGAGCAACTGGTGCGACGGGATATCGATCGACGACATTTGAGCTTTCCTCCGATGGCCGCCGGTTGGTCCGGCGGCTGTGTTCTCACGTCTTCTCGATGCGGATCAGCTGCGGCTTGCCGACGATGACGCCGTCGCCCACCACGGCATCGAGCGCCCGGCGCACTGCGTCCTCCGTGGTCGCGTAGGTGACGAGGATGACCGGGACCGGCTGGGCGTCGGCCGGATTATCGCCCCCATGCGGGCGGCCGCCCGGGTGGCGCTGCACGATCGATTCGAGCGAAATCTGCTGCTCGGCAAGCCGCGTGGCGATGGTCGCCGCGGTGCCCGGCCGGTCGACCGCGAGCATGCGGATGTAATAGCCGCCTTCGTGGCGCTGCATTGGCGCCTTGGCGCTCGCCGCGAGTTGCGCCGTCGGCCGCCCGAACGGCGGCGTGCGCACGCCGCGCGCGATGTCGCCGATGTCGGACACGACCGCCGAGGCCGTGGCCTCCCCGCCGGCGCCGGGCCCGACCAGGGTGATCTCGTTGATCGGATCGGGATCGATGGTCACCGCGTTGGTCACGCCCATCACCTGGGCGATCGCGGAGTCCTTCGGCACCATGGTCGGGTGCACGCGCTGCTCGATGCCGGCCTCGGTCGCGACCGCGACCCCAAGCAGCTTGATGCGGTAGCCGAGTTCGTCGGCGGCATCGAGATCCTCGGGCGTGATCGTGGAAATACCCTCCACATAAACGGCGTCCGGGTCGACCTTGATGCCGAACGAGAGGCTGGCGAGGATCGCGAGTTTCTGCGCGGTGTCGTGCCCATCGACGTCGAAGGACGGGTCGGCCTCCGCGTAGCCGAGCCGCTGCGCGTCCTTGAGGCATTCCGCGAACGTCAGCTCCTCCTGCTCCATGCGGGTGAGGATGTAATTGCAGGTGCCGTTGAGGATGCCGTAGACGCGGGCGAGCGCGTTGCCGGTGAGGCCCTCGCGCAAGGTCTTGACGATCGGGATGGCGCCGCCAACCGCCGCCTCGAAATTGAGCGCCACGTGGTGGCGCTCGGCGAGCGCCGCGAGCGTGACGCCGTGGCGCGCGAGCAGCGCCTTGTTGGCGGTGACCACCGATTTGCCGGCGGCGAGCGCCGCCTCGACCGCGCTCTTGGCGGGATCGCCCTCCCCGCCCATCAGCTCGACGAACACGTCGATGCCGGGATCCTTGGCGAGCGCCACCGGATCGTCGACCCAGCGCAGCTGCTTGAGATCGACGCCGCGGTCCTTGGCGCGCGAGCGCGCGCTGACGGCGACGACCTCGATCGGCCGGCCGCAGCGTGCCGCCAGCGCCTCGCGCTGGCGCGCGATCAGCCGCACCACGGTCGCCCCGACGGTGCCGAGGCCGGCCAGACCGACTTTGAGCGGCGCGCCCATGCAATGTTCCGGAAACGGCGAGTATCAGCGCCGGGTCGCGAGGGGAACGACGTTGTGCAACTTTTGCGCACCGGTTTCAAGGAAACGGCGGATGTTGCGGGCAGCCTGGCGGATGCGCTGCTCGTTCTCGACCAGCGCGATGCGCACGTAGCCTTCGCCGTGCTCGCCGAAGGCGACGCCGGGCGACACGGCGACCTCCGCCTTCTCGACCAGGATGGTCGAAAACTCGAGGCTGCCGAGGGGCTGAAACGGCTCGGGAATCGGCGCCCAGGCGAACATCGAGGCGCGCGGCGGCGGAATGGTCCAGCCGGCGCGGCCGAAGGAATCGACGAGCGCGTCGCGCCGCCGGCGATAGGTCGCGCGCATCTCCTCGATGCAGTCGTCGGGACCGTTGAGCGCGGCGGTCGCCGCCACCTGGATCGGCGTGAACGCGCCGTAGTCGAGATAGGACTTCACCCGCGCGAGCGCCGCGATGATGCGCTCGTTGCCGACCGCAAACCCGATCCGCCAGCCGGGCATGGAATAGGTCTTCGACATCGAGGTGAACTCGACCGTCACGTCGACCGCGCCCGGCACCTGCAGCACCGAGGGCGGCGGGTTGCCGTCGAAAAAGACCTCCGCATAGGCGAGGTCGGAGAGGATGAAGATGCCGTGCTTCTTCGCGAACGGCACGAGATCGCGATAGAAATCGAGGCTCGCCACGTAGGCCGTGGGATTGGCCGGGTAGCAGACCACGAGCGCGATCGGCTTGGGGATCGAATGGATGATGGCGCGCTCGAGCGCGGCGAACAGGTCCGGGGTCGGCTCGGACGGCACCGAGCGGATGACGCCGCCCGCCATGAGAAATCCGAAGGCGTGGATCGGGTAGCTCGGATTGGGCACCAGCACCACGTCGCCCGGCGCGATGATCGCCTGCGCCACGTTGGCGAAGCCCTCCTTGGAGCCGAGCGTTGCCACCACCTGGGTGTCGTGGTTGAGCTTCACGCCGAACCGGCGCCCGTAATAGCCCGCCTGCGCCCGCCGCAGCCCGGGAATGCCGCGCGAAGCGGAGTAGCGGTCGGTGCGCGGCTTGCCCACCACCTCCTTGAGCTTCTCGACCACGTGGGCGGGGGCCGGCAAATCCGGGTTGCCCATGCCGAGGTCGATGATGTCGGCGCCCGCGTTGCGCGCCGCCGCCTTGGCGCGGTTGACCTGCTCGAACACGTAGGGCGGCAGGCGGCGGATGCGGTGGAATTCTTCCATGGCCTTATTGCTCCTCGGCCTTTCGGCCGGGACGGGACGGCGCTCTTATTATCACG
>DASZJC010000211.1:0-5069 GCA_035948495.1 Xanthobacteraceae bacterium
TGAGCGGACGCATCCGCAACGGCGAGTTCTCCATCGACTTGGCGCGCCAGTAGCTTGGCGACAAACGATTAAGCCTTGCGGCTCGCGCTGCCGGCGGTCTTCAATGGCGCGCTCATGGATTCGCGCCGCATCCTGGTCGCGCTCCTCCTGACGCTGCTCGGTTCGACCGAGCCCGGCGCCCAGAACCGCGTGCGCACCGAGACGATCATCCCGCCGGCCGGCATACCGGGACCCGGCGCCCCGATGCCCCCTGCCCCCGGAGCCGTGCCCCCGGCCGCCGCTCCTGCCTCGCCCTCCCCTGCCGCCCCGGCGACAACGCCCGCGCCTCCGTTGCAGCTTGGGCCGGCCGGGATTGCGCCGCCGCCCGCCCCGCCTGCTCCCGCCGCGGCAGCGCCGAAGCCGTTCCCGCCCGCCCGTTTGCCGCCCATCACGTCGGCGAGCAAACCGTACGGCCGCTTCGGCACGCGTCCCGGGCAGAAGGTGTCCGACGTCCTCACCGACCTCTCGCTCCTGCCGCCGCCGGTTGCCCGCATGCGCGCGCGCATCCTCGAGGCGGCGCGCACCGGCGACATCGAGAAGGTCGTGACCGTGATGCAGTCGAACGAGACCATGCCGATCTTCTCGTTCGCCAATGAACGAGACCCGGCCACCTACTGGCGGACGAATTATCCGGAGTCCGGCGGGCTCGAGGTGCTGTCGATCCTGCTCCAGATTCTCGACATGGGGTTCGTCCACGTGGACGCGGGCACGCCGCAGGACATGTACGTGTGGCCCTATTTCGCCTACCTGCCGCTCAAGGAGCTGACGCCGGCGCAGAAGGTGGAGCTGTTCAAGATCGTCACCGGCTCCGATTACCGCGCGATGCAGGACTTCGGCGCCTATATCTTCTATCGGCTCGGCATCGCCCCGGACGGGACCTGGCACTTCTTCGTCAGCGGGGAGTGACGCGACCGCGTATGCCGTAGCGGCAGGTCCTTGGTTAAAATTTGGTGAGCGATGGTCTGCGGCCGCTCCGCCGCGGCGACCAGGGCCGCTGCAAACCGCCGCGCGATTGCATGGTTACGCATTTGGTTACGACTTTCGACCACACTGGCGCCGCGAACCCGAAGGTCGCACGCATATCGACAAGAGACCAAGATGTTGGCGCAGCAGTCCCTGATCACCGAACTCGAGGACGCGATCAGTTCCGGCTCGATCGACCGGCGCATCGATACCCTGCGACGGGTTTGCGACCTGTTCGAAACCGGCGCCAGCATGTATTCCGACGAGCAGGTCGAGCTGTTCGACGACGTGATCGGCCGGCTCGCGGCATCGATCGAAGCCAAGGCGCGGGTCGAATTGTCGAACCGCTTGGCCCCGATCGCCAACGCGCCGCTCAAGGTCGTCAAGACGCTCGCCGACGACGACCTCATCGAGGTGGCGGGCCCGGTGCTCGCCCAATGCGCGCGGCTCGACGACGAGGATCTGATCGGCGCCGCGCGCAGCAAGAGTCAGCGCCACCTGCTCGCCATCGCACAGCGCACGTCGCTGAGCGAAGCGGTGACCGACGCGCTGGTGACCCGCGGCGACCGGGAGGTCGTGCACTCGGTCGCCGAGAACGACGGCGCGCGGTTCTCCGACGCCGGGTTCGGCGTGCTGGTCGAACGCTCGAGCGGCGATGGCGTGCTCGCCGAGCGGGTCGGCGAGCGGGCCGACATTCCGCGCCGCCATTTCGTCAGCCTCCTCGCCAAGGCATCCGATACGGTGCAGAAGAAGCTCGTGGCCGCCAACCCGCAGGCCGCCGATTACATCCGCCACGTCGTCGCCGATATCGAAGGCAAACTGAAAGCCGCCCAGGCGCGCGACTACACGGCGGCCAGGGCGCGGGTGGAAGCGCTGCACCAGGCCGGCAAGCTCGGCGAAAGCGAGGTGCACAGCTTTGCCAAGTCGGGCAAATTCGAGGAGACGGCGGTCGCGCTCGCGCTGCTCTGCGGCCTGCCGATCGAAGTGATCGAGCAGGCGCTGCTCGACGAGCGGCCCGACATGCTGCTGATCCTCGCCAAGGCCATCGGCTATTGCTGGGCGACCGCGAAGCTCTTGCTGCTGCTGCGCAGTGGCGGGCGCGGCGCCTCCCAGCAGGACCTCGAACTGGCGCTGCACAGCTTCGACCGGCTGCAGGTATCGACCGCCCAGCGCGCCGTGCGCTTCTACCAGACCCGCCAGAACGCCGCGCTCTCCGCCGCGGGATGACGATGAATGCCCGCGGATCGCTGATCGGCGACCTCGAGCGCGCCATCGCGTCGGGCACGCTCGAACGGCGCGTCGCATCGCTCTGGCACGTCACCGACCTGTTTATTACCGGTGCGAGCCAATATTCCGACGAACAGGTTGCGTTGTTCGACGACGTGATCACGCGCTTGGCCGCGCAAATCGAAGCAACCGCGCGGGCCAAGCTGGCGCGCCTGCTGGCGCCGGTCGCCAATGCGCCGGTCAAGACCATCAAAGCGCTGGCATCCGATGCGGAGATCGCGGTGGCCGGCCCGGTGCTGGCGCGCTCCGAGCGGCTCGACGACGCGACCTTGTGCGAAAACGCCCTCACCCAGAGCCAACTGCACTTGCTCGCCATTTCGAAGCGTCGGACCCTGAGCGAGGCGGTCACCAACGTGCTGGTCGAGCGCGGCGACTCCCAGGTGGCGCGATCGGTCAGCCGCAATGCCGGGGCGCGGTTCTCCGACGCCGGATTCGAGATGCTGGTCAAGCGGTCCGAGGGCGACGACGTGCTCGCCGAGCGGCTCGGGTTGCGCACCGACATTCCGCGCCATCATTTCCTGCGCCTGATCGCGCGCGCTTCCGACGCGGTCCGGGCCAAACTCGCTGCCGCCAACCCCGGCGCCGCCGAGGAAGTCCAGTACGTCGTCACGGAAGTGGTCGGAAAGATCCGGGCCGAGGCCGTGACCCAGTCGGGGGATTACGTCGACGCCCGTGCGAAAATCGAGGCGCTGCACCGCGCCGGAACCCTCAACGAGGCCAACGTCTACGAGTCCGCCAAGGCGCGCCGGTTCGAAGAAACCGTGGCGGCGCTGGCCTTCATGTGCGGCGTGCCGATCGACGTGGCCGAGACCGCGATGCTCGACGAGCAGCCCGACACGATGCTCATCCTCGCCAAGGCGGCCGGCCTGTCCTGGACGACGGTCAAGTTCGTGCTGCTGCTGCGCTCAGGCGGCCACAGCGTCTCCGCCCACGAGCTGGAGGACGCGCTCAAGACCTACGAGCAGCTGAGCGAGGAGACCGCGCATCTCGCGGTGCGCTTCTATCAAAGCCGCCGCCGCCTGGCGGAGCAATCGGCGTAGCCGCCATCGCCGCTCCGACGCATCGCGTCGCGGCCTTGTGACCGGAGCGGGCGCGCCTTACGTTTCGCGGCAGTCCATCGCATGGATGCCCGCATGCAGGCAGCGCTTCTTCCCGATCGCGGCGTCGTCAAGGTCGACGGCGCGGACGCGCGGCGTTTCCTCAACGGGCTCCTCACCTCCGACATCGAGGCGTTGACGCCGGCCGCTCCGCGGTTTGCGGCGCTGCTCACCCCGCAGGGCAAAATCCTGTTCGACGGCATCGTGGCAGCGGTGCCGCCCGCCGACGGGACCGCCTTGTGCATCGATTGCCCGCGTGCGCTTGCCGCCGACCTGGTCGAGCGGCTCAATTTCTACAAGCTGCGCGCCAAGGTGACGGTCGAGGATCTGTCGCAGACGCTCGGCGTGCTTGCGGCGTGGGACGGCACGGGCACCACCGAATATGGCCTCGTCTATCCGGACCCGCGGCTGCCGGCGCTGGGGCTGCGCGTCATGCTGCCGCCCCATGTGGCCGCGGCGGCGGCCGGCGACCTCGGCGCCACGCTCGTTCGGCCCGAGGCCTACGAGGCGCACCGCATCGCGCTCGGCGTGCCGCGCGGCGGCCTCGACTTCATCTATGGCGATGCCTTCCCGCACGAGGCCGACATGGACCAGCTCAACGGCGTCGACTTCGAGAAGGGCTGCTACGTCGGCCAGGAGGTGGTCTCGCGCATCGAGCACCGCGCCCGCGCGCGCAGCCGCATCGTGCCCGTCGTCTACGACGGCTTCGCCCCGCAGGACGGCGTCCCCGTGACGGCGGGCGAGCGCGCGGTCGGCACCATGGGGTCGGCCGCCGCTGGTCGCGGCCTTGCCATGCTGCGGCTAGACCGCGTCGCCGAGGCACTTGCGGCCGGAACCACGCTCTCCGCCGGCGGCGTGCCGATCCGTCTCGTCAAGCCCGATTGGGCGCGGTTCGCCTGGCCGGGCGACGCCAAGGCGGCGGAGTGAGTGCGCGCCCGCAGCTGTTCCCGCGTTGCACGCTTACGTCTCACGATCATCAGCACAAGCCTTGAGCGGATCGATCCGGATGTGTAGACACCGGACCCATGCCCGATCTCGCCCATCCCGACGGCCGCAAGCGCTGCCCGTGGCCCGGGCTCGATCCATTCTACGTCGCCTATCACGATGACGAATGGGGCGTGCCGGACTACGGCGACCGCGCCCTTTATGAGAAGCTCGTGCTCGACGGCTTCCAGGCCGGGCTGTCGTGGATCACCATCCTGCGCAAGCGCGAGAACTTTCGCCGCGCGTTCGACGGATTCCGCCCGGAGATCATCGCCCGCTACGACAAGCGCAAGGTCGCCGCGCTCATGCGCGATGAAGGCATCGTACGCAACCGCGCCAAGATCGAAGGCGCGATCCTTTCCGCGCGCGTCTATCTCGACGTGATGGAGAAGGGCCCGGGCTTCTCCGCCCTGCTGTGGGGCTTCCTCGACGGCAAGCCGAAGGTCAACCGCTTCCGCCGCCGGTCCCAAGTGCCGGCGCAAACCGCGCTGTCGCAGAAAATGTCGAAAGAGTTGATCGCGCGCGGCTTCAAGTTCTGCGGCCCGACCATCGTCTACGCCTTCATGCAGGCGGTCGGCATGGTCAACGACCACCTCGTCACATGCTATCGGCACGGCGAAATCGCGAATCCAGGCCACGGGTGACGACGCGCGCGTGGCAGCGCATGCGCTCGGGCCGCCGGCTCGACCTGCTCGACCC
>DASZJC010000212.1:0-4788 GCA_035948495.1 Xanthobacteraceae bacterium
GGCCCCATTGCTCCATGTTCCAGTCCTCGTCCACGTGGGCGGCGGCCCAGGCGTCGTCGACGGTGAGACGGCCGTGCAACAGCGCGAGCGCGATCAGCGCCGAGCCGGTCAAGGTGGTGATCGCGTGCACGGCACCCAGCCGCCAGGGATCGACGGGAATCGTCGTGCGTGCCGCGGCGATCGCGGCCGGCGGCTGCGCCGCGTAAACCACGCCGTGCGCGAGAACGAACGGGGCGCCCAGCGCCGCGCGCGCCCAGGCGAGCAACGGGTCCCACTGCCGCGCCTGTCGATCAACCAAACCCGCGGGCTCCTGCGCGCGATAGAACATAAGGTCGGAGCCGAGATATTTTTCGATTTCGGCGGCGACCGGCGCGGGTGCCGCGACGACGCCGTCGAGGATGGAGTTCGCAAGCCGCGTCAGCGGCATCGTGGCCGGATCGACGGTCTCGGTTTGGGCATTCCATTCGGCAGCGAGCGCCTCGGCCAGCGCACGCGACGGCGCGATCAGCAAACAGCGCGCCGGCGTGCGCACCGGGCGACCGTCGAGCACCACGCGGAATCCTCCCTCGCCCTCCGCCACGCCGGCTTGGCGATAGAACCGGCGCGGCAACGGCGGCCGCATGGCGCGACGCGCCGCCGCCATCGGGTCGGGCCGCTCGATCGCAAACAGGTCGGTGAAGATATCGCGCAATTCCGGTCAGCCCCTGCGCACCCCGCTCGCGCCGGAGCGCGAGCCTGCGCGGCGATGCTACACGGGCGGATGCCGCGGCGCACCAACCGGACGCCCGCAGCAGCCGCCTCGATCCGGGTTGCCCGCCGTCCCACGCGGCCTGCAGGATCGGCACCCAAATATGAGAAAAGTCAGGCGCTTATCCATATTCCCTCATGTGAGGCCCAGGGGCCTTGTTCCGGCCGCAAGCACCGACTATACGGTGCCGGCGCACGGCCCTTGCGCGTCGCCGCGCTGGCGGGCACATGTCCGGCGCGATGACTATGTAGTGATGGCAATCGGCGGATTGCCTGACTAATATCCGCCGCGGATTCGGTCGATAGAGCCGAACCGGGGGACTGGCCGAACGTTCGATGCGTCACGTGGCCAATGGACCTTGACTCCGAGGACACGTGGTCGAGGAGGAAATGAGACCTACCGACATTGCGGCGCCGGACTACTTTCACAAGGTAGTCGACTGCCAGTGGGCATGCCCGGCGCACACTCCCGTGCCCGAATACATCCGGTTGATCGCGGCGGGTCGCTACAGCGACGCCTACATGATCAATTGGTACTCCAACGTGTTTCCGGGCATCCTCGGGCGCACCTGCGATCGGCCGTGCGAGCCAGCGTGCCGGCGCGTGCGGGTCGAGAAGGAGCCGGTGGCGATCTGCCGGCTCAAGCGGGTGGCGGCCGACTACAAGGACGACATCCGTGGGCGCTTGCCCAAGCCGGCGCGCAAGAACGGCAAGCGCATTGCGCTCGTGGGCGGCGGCCCCGCTTCGCTCACCGTGGCGCGCGACCTGGCGCCGCTCGGCTACCACTGCGTGGTGCTCGATCAGGACCCGCAGGCCGGCGGCATGATCCGCAGCCAGATCCCGAAATTCCGCCTGCCCGAGACCGTCATCGACGAGGAGTGCGGCTACATCCTCGACCTCGGCGTGGAATTCGTCGGCGGCCGCCGCATCGACAGCCTCAAGGCCCTGCTGGCGGAGAATTTCGACGCGGTGTTCGTCGGCTCCGGCGCGCCGCGCGGACGCGATCTCGACGTTCCCGGCCGCAAGGAAGCGGCGAAGAACATCCATATCGGCATCGACTGGCTGTCCAACGTCTCGTTCGGCCACATCACCAAGATCGGCAAGCGCGTCATCGTGCTCGGCGGCGGCAACACCGCCATGGACTGCTGCCGCTCCTCGCGCCGGCTCGGCGGCGAGGACGTCAAGGTGATCGTGCGTTCCGGCTTCGAGGAGATGAAGGCGTCCCCCTGGGAAAAGGAGGACGCGATGCACGAGGGCATCCCGATCTTCAACTACATGGTCCCCAAGGCCTTCACGCACGACAACGGGCGCCTCACCGGCGTCACGTTCGAGAAGGTCAAGGCGGAGCGCGACGACAAGGGCCGCCGCAAGCTGGTGCCGACCGGCGAGCCGGACGAGACGGTGCCGTGCGACGACGTGCTGGTCGCGGTCGGCCAGGAGAATGCGTTCCCGTGGATCGAGCGCGACATCGGCATCGAATTCGACCAGTGGAACATGCCCAAGGTCGACACCACGACCATGGCGTCGACCCGGCCGGGCGTGTTCTTCGGCGGCGACGCGGCGTTCGGCCCGAAGAACATCATCTGGGCGGTCGCGCACGGCCACGAGGCGGCGGTGTCGATCGACAAGTTCTGCAACGGCGAGCCGATCGACGTGCGCCCGGCGCCGGCGGTCGAGACGATCAGCCAGAAAATGGGCATCCACGAGTGGAGCTACGACAACGACATCACGTTGGACAAGCGCTACCGGGTGCCGCTGCGCGACAAGAAGGTGGCGCTCGCCGACATCAAGGCCGAGGTCGAGCTGGGCTTCGACCCGCAGCTCGCGCTCGCCGAGGCCGAGCGCTGCCTCAACTGCGACATCCAGACGGTGTTCACGTCCTCGCTGTGCATCGAGTGCGACGCCTGCGTCGACATCTGCCCGATGGACTGCATCACCTTCACGCAGAACGGCGAAGAGGCCGACCTGCGCACCCGGCTGACCGCGCCGGCCAAGAACCCCACCCAGGACCTCTACGTCGCCAACGATCTCAAGACCGGGCGCGTCATGGTCAAGGACGAGGACGTGTGCCTGCACTGCGGCCTGTGCGCGGAGCGCTGCCCGACCGGCGCCTGGGACATGCAGAAATTCTTGCTGGATATGACCTACGCGGGTGAGGCATGCCGATCGAGCGCGTGAACGACTTCGTCGTCCGGTTCGCCAACGTCAACGGGTCCGGCTCGGCGAGCGCCAACCAGCTGTTCGCCCGCGCCGTGCTGCGCATGGGCGTGCCGGTTGCCCCGCGCAACATCTTCCCGTCCAACATCCAGGGCCTGCCCACCTGGTACGAGGTGCGCGTGTCGGAAGCCGGCCACCTCGGCGCGCGCGGCGGCGTCGACCTGATGGTGGCGATGAACCCGCAGACCTGGGACAAGGACGTGGCCGCGATCGAGCCCGGCGGCTACCTGTTCTACGATTCGACCAAGCCGCTGCCGCCGACGAAATTCCGCAACGACATCACGGTGATCGGCATGCCGCTCACCGCCATCTGCAACCGCCAATACAGCGATCCGCGCCAGCGCCAGCTGTTCAAGAACATCATCTACGTGGGCGCGCTCACCGCCATGCTCGACATGGACGTCCAGGAAGTCGAGAAGCTGATCGGCGAGGAATTCAAGGGCAAGGACAAGCTGATCGCGCCCAACCTCAAGGCGCTGCACATCGGCCGCGACCACGCGCTCGAGCACCTCGCCTGCCCGATCGGGCTCAGGATCCGACGCGCCGACGCGGTCGGCGACCGCATCTACATCGAGGGCAACTCGGCCGCGGCGCTCGGCGCCGTCTATGGCGGGGCCACGGTGTGCGCCTGGTATCCGATCACGCCGTCGTCCTCCCTCGCCGAGGCGTTCACCCGCCATTGCGGGCGCTACCGGGTCGATCCCGCGACGGGCAAGAGCCGCTACGCCATCATCCAGGCGGAGGACGAGCTTGCCTCGCTCGGCATCGTGGTCGGCGCCGCCTGGAACGGCGCGCGCGCCTTCACGGCGACCTCCGGGCCCGGCATTTCGCTGATGCAGGAGTTCCTCGGCCTTGCCTATTTCGCCGAAATCCCCGCGGTGATCTTCGACGTGCAGCGTGGCGGGCCGTCGACCGGCATGCCCACCCGCACCCAGCAGTCCGACGTCGTGCTCGCCGCCTATGCCTCGCACGGCGACACCAAGCACGTGCTGCTGTTTCCCGAGGACCCGGCGGAGGCGTTCGAATTCGGCGCCGACGCGTTCGACCTCGCCGACCGGCTGCAGACGCCGATCTTCGTCATGCTCGATCTCGACATCGGCATGAACCATCGCCTGTGCCGGCCGCTCGCCTGGGACGACGCGCGCACCTACGACCGCGGCAAGGTGATGACCGCGGCCGAACTCGACTCCGGCAAGGACTTCGGCCGCTATCTCGACGTCGACGGCGACGGCATCCCCTACCGCACCTATCCGGGGACGCATCCGACCCGCGGCTCGTTCTTCACGCGCGGCTCGACCCGCGACCGCTATGCCCGCTACACCGAGGAAGGCGGCCCCTACGTCGACAACATGCAGCGGCTGCTGCGCAAATTCGAGACCGCCAAGGGACTGGTGCCGCGCCCGCTACGGCGCGACTGCGACAAGCCGACCCGCTACGGCGTGATCTATTACGGCTCGACCAGCCCGGCGATGGACGAGGCGATCATGGAGCTCGCCGCGCACGGGCACCGGCTCGACATGCTGCGCCTGCGCGCGTTCCCGTTCCACCAGGACGTTTCCGATTTTGTCGCCGACCACGATTTCGTATTCGTGGTCGAGCAGAACCGCGACGCCCAGCTGCGCCTGCTGCTGGTCAACGAACTGAACCTCGATCCGGTGCGCCTGGTGCCGATCCTCAACTATGACGGCTCGCCGATCACGGCGCGTTTCATCGCCCGCGAGATCGGCGACGCCCTCGATGCCCTCAAGGTGACGCCGCTGCGCAAGGTGGTCTCATGACCTATATCGTCAAGCCCAAGTTTCATCATCCGGCGCTGCCGAAGAA
>DASZJC010000213.1:0-3066 GCA_035948495.1 Xanthobacteraceae bacterium
TATCCTGCGGATGACGCCCAGCTCGGCCGAAACACGATCGTTGGTCCAGCCCTCGAGTTCGAGGACCACTTCCAGATCCTCAGGCGCAGCGATGGCGTCGAAAATGCCGACCGGGGGATAGCGGCTCGGAATGAGCCGGTGCGTATCCTTCAGCCGCATCCGGGTCAGCGGTGCGTCGCTCAATTCCAGCCGCCTCGCCGCGCATCGAGCAGCCGCCGCGTTTGCGTCAGTCCGTCGATGCCGCCATCGACCATCAGGGACAGCGCCGGCCTGCCGCCGAAGATCGGATTGCCGTTGGGCAGCTTCACCCAACGATCCGCCAACGCTGCATCCGGGTAGAGGATATGCAGCGCCTTGTAGATGCCGAGCAGCAGAGAAATCCGCGTGAGCATGTCGTAGGACAGCGTACCGACATCGCCGGCCTTGTACTTGTGGTAGGTGGAAGGGGCGGGCCAGCCGAGCAGCCCGCGCTGCTCATCGACGCTCAGCTTCCAGGCCTTCGCGGCATTCAGGAACGTCCGCATCGCGGGAGCGGACATGCGCTTGCGAACCTGCGGATCGCCGCGCCGGTCGACGCTGATCGGGAGCGCTTCCGCCTCTTCCAGCCCTGGGTGATTGCGGCCACGATCGGTCATGGTCGTTTATCCATTTATGGAGACTATACTCCATATATGGATAAAGGCAAGCGTAAAACGGGAAACGTAGGACTCAGGCCGCCGCCTACTTCCGCAGCCGCGGCCCCGTCGGAGCCCCTTCGACCGGGAAGAAATAGGAGTCCGGGCGGGCGGCGAGGCCGTTCGGCGGCGGCACCGGGCGGTCCGGAGTGCGCGCGCCGGTCTGGCGCACAGCCGAGAATTCCTCGCTCGCCAGCGAATCGAACTCGAGCGATGAATCCTCCGACCGCGTGCGGTTGCTGATCATCGCGCCGCGCCAGCGCTCGACCACCGAGGAGATGAAGTCGGCATCGACCGAGAGCGCGGCCTCCATGGGCGCGCGGCCGACCGCCTCGCTGCGCGGGACGAGGTCCGGCGGCAGCTCCTTGAACCGCAGCCGCGTCGGCACCGGCACGCCTTCGCCGAAGGCAAAAACCTCGCGGGCGCCGAGCGAAGGCAGGAATCCCAGCAGGCTGCCGGCCGCGTCGGAGACGGCCGCGCGCACGATGCTCTGGTCGCGATCGTTCGCCATGCGCATGGCGAAGACCGTGCCGCACTGGGAAATGATGGTGGCGTCGAGATCGGCCGGGCGCTGCGTCATCAGCCCGAGATAGATGCCGTATTTGCGGCCCTCCTTGGCGATGCGCGAGATCGCCTTGCGGGTCGGGCCGAACCCGATGCCGCGGTCGGCTGGCGCGTAGCGGTGCGCCTCCTCGCAGGCGATGAGGAGCGGCGACGCGCCGTCGCTCCACAGGCCGAACTCGAACGCCATGCGGCACACGACCGACACGACGCAGTCGACCACTTCGGCCGGGAACCCGGCGAGTTGCATGATGGTCATCGGCCGGCCGTTGGCGGGGAGCCGGAACAACTGGCTCAACGTCTCGACCATGGTGTCGCCGCCGACGTTGGCGTTCTCGAACATGAAGGAGTAGCGCGGATCGTTTCGCGCGGTCTCGATGCGGGTCAGCAGCCGGTGATATTTGCTCCACGCCGAGCGGTTCTCGAGCTTGCCCATGCGCTCGTCGATCAGCCCGACCAGCTCGTCGATCCGGTAGGGCACCGGCGTATCGAGGGTGTAGCCCGTGCTCTTGGGATTGTGCTTGCGGATGCTCGGCCGGTCGGCCGCGCCGCGGCTGTGGGACAGGTTGCCCTTGGCGAGCGGGATCAGCTCCGAGAGGATCTCGATCTCTTCTTCCACGCCGGGCCGGCCGCGGAAGAACACGTCGACCGTCTCTTCGAAATTGAACAGCCAGAACGGCAGCTTGAGGTTCTTCGGGGTAAGGATCTGCGCCCGGTCGCCGAAGCAGCGGCCGTATTCGTTGTGCGGATCTATGAGGAAGACGCGCAGGTTCGGCCGCGCCTCGAGAATTTGCTGCAGGATGAGGGCGACGCCGCTCGACTTGCCGACGCCGGTCGTGCCGAACACGGCGAAGTGCTTGCGCACCATGTCGTCGATCTTGACGTAGGCGCCGATGGAACCGTCCTGCTGCAGGTGGCCGATGTCGATGGTGTCGGGTCCGGCGCCGCCGAACACGACTTCCAATTCGCGGTGACCGATCAGGTCGGCGGGATCGCCGATCGTCGGGTACTCTTTGACGCCGCGGTCGAAACGGTCGACGTCACTTTCGTCCCTGCGGATTTCGCCGACGAGATCGAGGTGCCCGGTCGCGTGCTCGCCGTGCGGCGCGCCCATGGCGTCGGTCTCGACAGAAATCTTGGTCAGCACCCCGATGACGAGGGATTGCTGGGTGCGGATGCCGAGAAATTTTCCGACGGTCACGCGCGCGCCATCGCTCCGCAGCGCGCGATCGGGCGCTTGCAGGCGGACGCTCGCCTGCGAGCCGTTGACCGAGAGCACCCATCCGAGCGGCTCGGCGGGCACGAGGGACGGCGGATCGGTTTCGCGCAACTGCTCGGTAAGCAATCTCGTCTCCCGTTCGGGCGGTCGCCGGCGCGCGGAGACCGTGGGCAGGACGCCGTCTTTAGCCCGAGGCTGCCGACTGCCGCGTTAATTCGCCAGGGCGCCGGCCGCGGAATCGGGCGCGCCGGCGCTTGAGACGCGAATCGTCGTTGAAGAGAGGTTAAGAACGGCGCCGGCGGTCGAAAGCCGCCGTGGCCGGCCGTCAGCCCAGCAGGACGGGAACGCTACGCGGGCCGCGCACCGCGCCCTCCGACCAGCGCACCATGGCGTTCGGGGCGAGGCGAAACTCCGGAATGCGGGCGAGCCATTGCTCGAGCGCGGTTCTTATTTCCATGCGCGCGAGGTTCGAGCCGATGCAGCGGTGAATGCCGAGGCCGAAGGCGGCGTGGCGGTTCGTGCCGCGGTCGATGACCACGCGGTCGGCATCGGGGAACAAGGCCGGGTCGCGGTTGGCGGCCGGAAACGACAGCAGCACCATTTCGCCCGGCC
>DASZJC010000214.1:0-5436 GCA_035948495.1 Xanthobacteraceae bacterium
ACGCCGAGCTACGACAGCATCGGCATCGTCGCGCCGATCCTGTTGATCGCGTTCCGGCTGCTGCAGGGGATCAGTTTCGGCGCCGAGTTCGGCACCGCCTCGACCTGGGTGGTCGAGCAGGCGGCGCACTCGAAGTACCGCGCCTTCTGGGGTGCCTGGGTCGGGTTCGCGATCCCGATCGGGCTGCTGCTCGGTTTCGGCTCGGTGATCTTCGTCAAGTCGTTGATGACGCCGGAGCATTTCGTCGCCTGGGGCTGGCGCATCCTCTTCTTCCTCGGCTTCCTGGCGGCGATCGTCGGCATCGTCATCCGCACGCGCACCGAGGACAGCTTCGTGTTCGAACGGCACAAGGCGCAGAGCGCGATTCTCGAGCATCCCGCGCGAGATGTCTGGCGCGACATGCCGCTGACCATCCTGCGCACCTCGCTGGTGAACGCAATGTTCGGCAGCGCGTTCTTCCTCTACTTCGTGTTCGGCACCGCCTACATGAAGACGGTCGGCTTCACCGGATCGGTTCCCGAGACGATCGGGCTGATCGCCGCGGCCTTCATGCTGGTGTTCATGATCATCGGCTCGCTGCTCGCTGACATCATCAACCGCCGGACCATCCTGTTGATCGCCGCCGTCGTATTCCTGATCTTTGCCATCCCGTATTTCTACCTGGTCAACACGGGCAGCTTCATCCTCGCGACGATCGCCGAGATCGTCGGCTTCGGCTTCGTATTCGGCTTCGGCTACGGCGCGATCCCGACCTTCTATACTGAGAATTTCCCCACCCGCTATCGCGCCTCGGGCGCGAACTCGGCTTATCAAATCGCGCAGGTCTACGGCGGCGGGCTGATCCCGATTGTCGCCGGACTGCTCCTGGATGCCCTCGGCATTCAACGGGCCTATATCTATATCGGGGTTCTGGTGATGGTCTACGCGGTGCTGGCGATCCTCGCGATTCTCGTCACGCCGGAGACCAAGGGCGCCAATCTCGAAGAGTGATATCGCGGGCTCGAGCGGCGCGGTACGACCCGCGGCACCGAGGACATTCGTTCGCACGCAGCAGACACGGCACGGGGGTGGCGAAGACGACAATCAGGAGCGGCAAATGCCTCAAACGGTTGCGGATGTCCTGGTCGACGTGCTCGAGCAGGTCGGGGTCAAGCATATATTCGGGCTGATCGGCGACTCGCTCAATCCGCTCGCGGACGCGATCCGCCGGAGCGGCATCGAATGGATCGGGGTGCGCCACGAGGAGGGCGCGGCGCTGGCGGCCGCCGGCCAGGCCAAACTCACCGGCCGCCTCGGCGTATGCTGCGGCACCACCGGCCCCGGCAGCACGCACCTCGTCGCCGGCCTCTACGAGGCAAGCCGCGACCACGCGCCCGTGCTGGCGCTCTCCGGCGACATGCCGCGCAAGATGCACGGCACCGACTACATCCAGACGACCGAGCCCGATCTTCTGTTCCGCGACGTGGCGCTCTACACCGAAACCATCTCCGCGCCGGCGCAGGCACCGGCGGTCTTTCATCAGGCGATCGCGGCCGCGTACGCGGGCCGCGGCGTCGCGCACCTGACGCTGCCGCAAGATGTCATCGCCGCGAAGGCGCAAGGCGTCGTCTCGAGCGTGGCCACCCTGAAGCCGCCGTCCGAGCTCGCCGCCAGCGAAGCGGACACCGCCGACATAGCTCGCCGGATCGATCAGGCAGGCAGCGTCGTCATCATGTGCGGGCTCGGCTGCCACGGCGCCGCCGACGAGCTGCGCGCACTAGCCGATCGGCTCAAGGCGCCGCTGATCCATTCGGTCAAGGGCAAGGACATCATGCCCTACGACGACCCGCGCTGGATGGGCGGGATCGGCATGATCGGCACCAAGGCCGTCTACAACGCCGTCATGCGCTGCGACTTGCTGCTCATGCTCGGCACCGACTATCCGTATGGGGAATTCCTGCCGCGCAAGGGCGCGGTCGTCCAGGTCGACGACCGGCCCAGCGTGCTCGGGCGGCGCGCGCCGACCGCCCTCGGGGTCGTCGGCTCGGTGCGGCCGACGGTCGAGCTGTTGCTCGAACGGGTCCTGGCCAAGAGCGACGGGAGATTCCGGGACCGCGTGACCGCCGAACGCCGCAGGTGGGACGAGATGCTGGACCGGCAGGCCGACCCAGCGCGCAGCATGGACCGCATCCACCCGCAGGCGGTGGCGCGGGCGGTCAGCGACCTTGCCGCGCGCGACGCGGTCTTCACCTTGGACACGGGGCTCAACACGCTATGGTCGGCCAACTGGATCCGCCAGAGCGGAGCGCAGCGGATCATCGGTTCGTTCAACAACGCCGCGGTCGGAACCGCGCTCGGCCAAGCCAACGGCATCCAGGCGCTTGACCGTTCGCGCCAGGTCATCGCGCTGTGTGGCGACGGTGGTTTCAACATGCTCATGTGCGAGTTCCTCACCGCCGTGCACCACAAGCTGCCGGTCAAGGTGATTGTCTACAACAATTCCGCGTTCGGGCTGATCCCGTTGGAGGCGGAGGCGGTGGGGCTTGCTCCCTATCGGGAAGGCATCGAATTTCCCAACCCGGATTTTACCGCGCTGGCGCGCGCCTGCGGCGGCCACGGCTTTCGGGCAACCAAGCCCGGCGAGCTGCACGCCGAGATCAACGAGGCGCTCCAGGCTCCCGGCCCCGCGATCGTCGATTGCGTCGTGGCGGGCGACGAAATGCCCAACCTGCCGCATGTCGAGTTGGAGACGGTCGGGCACTACGCGGTCGCGAAGATCAAGGAAGCGCTGCTCGCCGTCACCGGGCCTTAGAGCATGATGCTCAAAGAGTCTGCCCCGGACGTGATCCGGGGCGGGTACCGGTTTTCGGAAAGATCATGCACCAAAAAATGAGTTGGAGTGGGATGACGATTCGAAGCAAAGTCATCTCGTTCTAAAGCGAGTGGCTGATGTAGCGGCCCGTTCCGACCTCGCTGTCGATCACCGCGCCGGCGCGCATCACGAACCGGCCACGCAACATGTCGCTTATGGGTCAGACTCGGACTTTCTAGCGGCGCTGACGCATGTCCGCTATTCCGCCGATAGCGGAAGTCCCGGCGCGCTCTCGCCACGTCTCAGAAGTGCCAATGAACGAACCCGCTTACGCGGGAGCGCGCTGCGCGTGACGATCGAGGCGTCAGCGGCGGGCTCGGCTGCGGAGCACGCGCGGGCTCCAAATCAAAAAAGCCGGCTTGCGCAAGTTGCCGCTGCGTGACTACCTGAGCGGCCATGACTCTCCTCCTCGCGAGCGTGCGCTCGACGGATGAGGCCGAGGCCGTGCTCGCGCTCGGCGCCGACATCGTCGACCTCACTGACGCGCGCGGCGCGCTCGGGGCGCTCAACGTCGATACGGTCCGAGCCGCGGTCCGAGCCGTCAAGGGACGGCGGCTGACGAGCGCGTCGGCCGGCGATCTGCCAATGGAGCCGGAGATGCTCGCCGCGGCCGTCAATGCCATGGCGGCAACCCGCGTGCAGTACGTCAAGGTCGGTTTGTTCCCGGACCCGCGGCGCGGCGCCTGTGTCGCCCACCTTGGGGCGCGCACACGCGACACGCGGCTCATTGGCGTGCTGTTCGCCGATGTCGAACCGGACATCGGCGACCTCCCTGCGCTACTGGCGCGCCTCTCCGCGGCCGGCTTCGCCGGCGCCATCCTCGACACCCGTTACAAAGACCCCGGGCGGCTCATCGACCGCATGGATATTCCCGCGCTCGCCGCCTTTGCGGACGCGTGCCGCGCGAACGGCCTCATGACCGGACTTGCCGGCTCGCTCGCGGCTCCCGACATCCCTCGCCTCCTGCCGCTCGCACCCGACGTGCTCGGTTTCCGCCGCGCGCTGCGCTTGCGCGGCGAGCGCGAAGCGCCGCTCGATGCGGCGGCCTTCCGCCTGTTGCGCGATTTGATCCCGCCGGCACCCACTGAGGGCACGGGGCCGTGCGGTCCGGTCGCCTAGGTTGCCCTGCCGATCAGGACCGCGCCGTTTACGCTGGTGTTAGTGTCGTTCTGCTCGCTTTTGGTGCGAGCAGGTCCTGTTCCCCTTCACCGTCCCCCCAATCCCAGCAACGGGGCTGGGCTACGGTCCCGATCCCCTCGAGACCCCATTCCCGAGGGGATCGGGACCACATTCGACCGCTCGTCTGGTACGCTAATCGCGGCAGGCTTGCTCTCCTCCGTCAATGGACATCAACACCAGTAGTTTCCAAATGCCTCGACTCGCCTGAGCGTCAATCTCAACGACCGAATAACACCACGACACAGCCGGCGAGGTGGTCGGCTCGGGTGCCTATGTCATCCGCGGAACGTTCCGAGGATGAGATTGTTCCGGGCGGATCAAGTCGCGCCAGCAGACCCGATGTCCGTTGTGGGTCAAAAACGGTAATGCTCGCAGCGAGCAAATCTCGTCCGAAATAGCCCCGATAGCGGACGTAGAGCGGACGTCCCGCAACGTCCGACATGTGCCAACAACGGACTCTTGCACCGCAGCAAAAGCCACTGCTATTCGATCACCTCATCAACGAGGGCAAGGAATGCGTCCGGGATGGTCAACGCGATGGCCCTCGCGGTCTTGAGATTGAGGACCAGTTCGAACTTCGTGGCTTGTTCCACAGGTAGATCGGCGGGGTTTGCGCCTTTAAAAATCTTGTCAACGAAGGATGCAGCTCGCCAATACATATAAGGAAGGTCCTCTCCGTAGGACATCAGACCGCCCGCCTCTGCCCATCCCTTCGCTTGAAACATTCCGGGCAACCGCTTCTGTATCGCGAAGTCGACAATCTCCTTTCGCTGCTGAAGGGTGATGGCATCCTGCAAGACGAGGAGCGCGTCGGGACGCTCTTGGGCAATCTTGGCAAAAGCCGCCTCAAAGTCCTTCGGGCCTTGCACCTCATGAGATTGAAGCGTTACTCCTAGCATCCGACCCGCACCTTCCGTTTCTTTCCAAGCGAATGCGAGTGCGGGGTTCCCTGGATTCCAGAGAACCGCTCCTCGCGACAACCCGGGCACCAATTTCTTGAGTGCCTCCAGGCGCTTTGCGCTGGCTTCCGCAGTCAGCTGCGCGCCGCCCGTGAGATTGCCGCCTGGGTGCGCAAGACTGGCGATCAAGCCGGTCTTCAGCGGATCGATAGCGTTCGGGTGCACGATCGGGATGGTCGTGGTCGCTTTCTTGACGGCAAGCGCCGCAGGCGTTGTGACCACAACTATGACGTCAACGTTTAGTCGAACCATCTCAGCCGCAAATTCTGGGAACCGCTCGGCGCGGCCCTGTGCATATCGGCGCTCAACGATGAGGTTTTGGCCCTCGACGTAACCGAATTCCCGGAGCCCCTCGAACAACGCGTCATAAAATCTCTCGTGTCCGTGTGCGATAAACCCCATCCGCCAAATTTTGCCCGACTGTTGCGCGAGCGCGCCGAGCGGCCA
>DASZJC010000215.1:0-5749 GCA_035948495.1 Xanthobacteraceae bacterium
TCTGACCGCTGACTTCGAGCAGCGGGATGCCGACCGAGGCGTCGACGTAAGCCTCGCCCCCGCGCATGAGCCGCGCGTCGCCGATCTGGCGCACCAGCTTGTCGAGCCAATAATCGTAGCCGAGGCCGACGCGCAGCAGGAGCTGCGCGTTGCGGATCTTGTCGACGTCGCCGGGGCGCGGCTCGAACGCTTCGGGATCGACCGCCGCCGGCACGATGGTCTCGACGGTGACGAGGTCGCCGCCGACCGCGGCCGCGAGCGCGGCAACATCCGTGGTGGCGGCGACGACACGCAGGCCCGCCTGGGTCGGCGTCGCGACGGCAAGCGTCGCTGCGAGCGCGATGCCGAGGCAGCCCCCCCGCATCTTTATCGTGACGATACCCAGGTGCTCTTAGGGACCAGGCAATGCACAGATTTCTCCGCGGCGGTGGGGGCCGCCGGGCGGCAATCCATCACCATGCTGGCGAGCGAATAGGCATCGAGGCGGCTCAGGCCCTTCTGCTTCTGCAGCAGCTCGATCATCGCCCACGAGGCCGTGTCCATCGCCTTGTTGAGATCCGTGTCCTTGGCGACGGTGACCAGATAGGCGCGCGTCTCGGCGCTCGGCAACGCTTCCGGCTTGCGCCGCGAGCGCGCGTCCTTGGCGGTGAAGCAGTGCAGGCCCTTGTTCACGTCGACCACCTGGCTGACCCGGCAGTCCCAATTCGCCATCATCTGCTTCTCGGCTTCGTCCTTGCCGATCTTGCGGCTCTCCATCAGGTACTTGACCGTCTCGTCCTTGACGATGTCGAGCGCCTTGTTGAGGTCCTTGTCGATCCCCAGCGTGATCCACGCATCCGGCGTCTCGATGCGCGGCCATTCGAGCTTCATGTCCTTGATCACCTCGACGGTGACGTTCATTTCCTTGTAGGCGGTTTCCAGCGCCGTAAGATTGACCTCGCCGTTGCCCTGGGCGGCGTGCGAATCGCCGGTCCACAGCAGGGCGCCCTTGACGAAGATCGGCACGTAAAGGGCCGTGCCCTCGACGAAATCGCGCACGTCGATGTTGCCGGCATAGCGCCCGGGCGGCACCGAGCTGTAAGCTCCCGGCTCGGCGCGGGCGACGCCGGTCGTGCCGGGGAACGGCCGCAGGGGAATTTCGATTCCGGGCGCGAACTCGGTCACCTTGCGGTCGAGGTCGAGGTAGAAATACTTGACCTGGCCGTCGGGGAAGCGGTCGGGAAACTCACCGAACATGCCGGGAACGTTGAAGTTCGTCGCATAGGCGCGCGGCACGATTTTGTTGATCTTGACCTTGAGCACCATGCCGGGCTCGGCGCCTTCGATGTAGACCGGGCCGGTCAAGGTGTGCGGGCCGCGCCCCGGATAGTCCGTACGCAGCTTCTTGATCTGCTCGATGGTCGTGCCGGGGACGACCTGATTGTGCGAATGCATCATCGTCTCGAACACGATGGTGTCGCCGGAATCCACGTGCAGCACCGGCGGCTGGGCGTTGTTGAACCAACCCCACTGGGTGGTGTCCATCGTGGCGGGCAGCACATGCACCTTGCCGGGAAGGCGTTTGGCAGGAACGACCCGCAGCGTCTCCTGCGCCGGCGTGGAGGCGGGCGCCATCGGGGCGGGCGCGGATTGCGCGGCGGCGGGTTGTGGGGCCGGCTGAGCGGCGGCGAACGAAGCGCCGAGCAGGGGTGCCGCGATTGCTGCCGATAGGAGGACAAGGGTGATCCGGGCGGCGCAACGACGCGCCCACGGTATTGAATGGAACATGGTCGAACGTCTCCCCTGAGGCCCGGACTATCGAGCGGCGATCGGCTTTTGTCGTTCGTTGACGCAGCCGCGCCAAGCCTTTGGTATAGCGGGATTCCCGGAACGGCAAAACCGGCCGGATCCGCGAGCTGCAGGAACCTCATCACCGCTCGCGGGTTTATCCCTTGGGCAGGCTTCCGCGGAAGGAATCCGCCAAGAAGCCGACGCAACACGCGACACGAGGAACCGCCGATGCCTCGCCGAGCCGTTTCCATGGCCAGCCGTGCTGCACCGCGCGCTGGCGCCACGACGGAACATGACCTCGATCGGACTTGCATCGACACGATCCGCACCCTCGCCATGGACGCGGTGGAGCAGGCGAAGTCCGGCCATCCGGGCACGCCCATGGCGCTGGCGCCGGCGGCCTATACCCTGTGGCAGCGTGCGCTGCGCTACGATCCGGACGATCCGGCCTGGCCGAACCGCGATCGGTTCGTGCTGTCGAACGGCCACGCCTCGATGCTGCTTTACGCCGTGCTGCATTTGGCGGGCGTTGCCGACAAGAGCCGCAACGGCGCGGCGGTGACCCTCGACGACATCAAGCACTTTCGTCAGCTCGGCAGCCGTTGCCCCGGCCATCCGGAATACGGCCACACCGCCGGGGTCGAGGTGACGACCGGCCCGCTCGGGCAGGGGTGCGGCAACAGCGTCGGAATGGCGATCGGGGGACGCTGGCTTGCCGGCACCTTCAACCGGCCCGACCTGACGCTGTTCGACTACGACGTCTACGCGTTCTGCAGCGACGGCGACATGATGGAGGGAGTGGCGAGCGAAGCGGCCTCACTTGCCGGCCATCTCAAGCTCTCGAACCTGTGTTGGATTTACGATAACAATCACATCACGATCGACGGGCCCACGAGCATCGCCTTCGACGAGGACATCGGCCGCCGTTTCGAGGGCTACGGCTGGAACGTGCTGCGCGTCGACGACGCCAACGACACGGAACGCTTCGCCCGTGCCCTGGACGCGTTTCGCCGGACCGGCGACCGCCCGACCTTCATCATCCTCACCAGCCACATCGCCTACGGCGCGCCGCACAAGCAGGACACGAGCGCGGCGCACGGCGAGCCGCTGGGCGAGGACGAAGTGCGGCTCGCCAAGCGCAGCTACGGATGGCCGGAAGACGCCAAATTCCTCGTTCCTGATGGCGTTTACGAGCATTTCCGCAACGGAATCGGCAAGCGCGGGCATGACTTGCACGCCGCGTGGACGCGACGATACGAAGCTTATCGCGGCCGTTACCCGGACCTCGCCGCGCAGGTCGAAGCCATGCAGCGGCGCGAGCCTCCGGCCGACTGGGACGCGGATGTGCCGAGCTTCCCGGCCGATCCGGCTGGACTGGCCACCCGCGACTCCGGCGGCAAGGTGCTCAACGCCATTGCGCAGCGCTATCCCTGGCTCGTCGGCGGAGCCGCCGATCTCGACGCCTCGACCAAGACGGCGCTCAAGTTCGACGGGGCCGGCGAAATCGAGCCGGGTGAGCCCGCCGGCCGCAATCTGCATTTCGGCATCCGCGAGCACGCCATGGGGGCGGTCATCAACGGGCTTGCGCTCTGCGGCCTGCGGCCGTTCGGCTCGACCTTCCTGATCTTCTCCGACTACATGCGGCCGCCGATCCGATTGGCCGCGATGATGCGGCTGCCGACGATCTACGTGTTCACCCACGACTCGATCGGTCTTGGCGAAGACGGGCCCACGCACCAGCCGATCGAGCAATTGATCGGGCTGCGGGGCGTTCCCGGCCTGGTCGTGCTGCGGCCGGCCGATGCCAACGAAACGGCGGAGGCTTGGCGCGCGGTCATTGCGCTCAAGGAGCCGGCCTGCCTCGTTCTGACCCGCCAAAAGCTGCCGACCATCGAACGCCGCCAATATGCGCCTGCGGCGGGCCTCGCCCGCGGCGCCTACGTGCTCGCCGACGCGGACAAGGGGAAGATCGATGTTATCCTGATCGCCACGGGCAGCGAGGTTTCGCTCTGCCTGGCGGCGCGCGAGACCTTGGCCGCCGCAGGTATCGGCGCCCGCGTCGTCAGCATGCCGTCATGGGAGCTGTTCGAGCGGCAAGACCCGGGCTATCGGGACGAGGTGCTGCCTCCTTCGGTGCCGGCGCGGGTCGCGGTCGAGGCCGCCTCGACCTTGGGCTGGGACCGGTATGTCGGGCCGCGCGGTGCTACCATCGGAATGCGCGGATTCGGCGCCTCGGCTCCGCTGCACGAGTTGATGAGGGAATTCGGCTTCACCCCTGAGAACGTTGCCGAAGCGGCCAAAGCACAAATCGCCTTGTGGAGACGCCATGTCGACGAATCCCCTGCTGGCATTGCGTGACCGGTGCCAGTCGGTCTGGCTCGACTTCCTGTCGCGCGACTTTCTGCGCGCTGGCGGCCTCGAACGGCTGATCGAGCAGGACGGGCTCGGCGGGGTCACCTCGAATCCGGCGATTTTCGAAAAGGCGATCGCCCAATCGGATGCCTATGACGCGCAGATCGCGCGCGTGGTGGCGTCGGGTTGGCCGACCGTCACCGAAATCTTCGAAGAGCTGGCGATTGCCGACATCCGCGACGCCGCCGATGCGCTGCGGCGGCGCTATGACGTGACCCGAGGTGCTGACGGGTTCGTCAGCCTCGAAGTGTCGCCCTATCTCGCCAACGACACCGCCGCCACGATCGAGGAGGCGCGGCGCCTATGGCGCACGGTCGGCCGCGAGAACCTGATGATCAAGGTCCCCGGCACGCCCGCCGGCCTGCCGGCCATCCGCCAGCTGATCGGCGAGGGCCTCAACATCAACATCACGCTGCTGTTTTCCCAGGACGTCTATGCCGAGGTGGTGGAGGCCTATCTGGCCGGGCTCGAGCACTTGGCATCCAAGGGAGAGCCGATCGATCGGATCGCGAGCGTCGCGAGCTTCTTCGTCAGCCGCATCGATACGCTCGCCGACAAGCTCCTGGGCGAGCGCATGGCGGCGGCCGCGAACGCGGAGGAGCGGGCAAGGCTCGGGCAGCTGCGCGGCAAGACCGCAATCGCCAACGCCAAGCTCGCCTACAGGCTCTATCAAGGCCTGTTCGCCGGGCCACGCTGGGCCAAGCTCGAGGAACGCGGCGCGCGACCGCAGCGCCTGTTGTGGGCGAGCACCAGCACCAAGAATCCGGACTACCGCGACGTGATCTATGCCGACGAACTGATCGGTCCCAACACCGTCGACACGATGCCGGAGACCACCATGGACGCGTTCCGCGACCATGGCACGGCGCGCGAAACGCTGACCGAGAACGTTGCGGCGGCGGCGCAGATGCTCGAAGCTTTGGAGCGCGCCGGCATCTCGCTTGCCCAGATCACGGCCGATCTCGTGGTCGACGGGGTTCGTCTGTTCGCCGACGCGTTCGACAAGCTGCTCGGGGCCGTTGCGGCCAAGCGCCGGCGCATGTTGGGCACCGCGCTCAACAGCCAGGCCGTGGTGCTGGAAAAACCTTTGCAGGGCGAGGTCGACAAGCTCGCGGAGGCTTGGCGCGCCGACGGCAACGTGCGCCGCCTCGGGCGCCGTGACGCGAGCCTGTGGACCGGTCGCGACGAGGACAAGTGGCTGGGCTGGCTCGACGTGGTCGGTGCCCAATTGCGCGATCTCGAACGGCTGGTCGCCCTTGCCGATGACGTGCGCGGCGCCGGCTTTCGCCATGCCGTCCTGCTCGGCATGGGCGGATCGAGCCTCGGGCCCGAGGTGCTGGCGGAAAGCCTCGGCTCGGCGCCGGGTTTTCCGAGGCTCCACGTGCTCGACTCGACCGCCCCGCCGCAAATCCGGGCGGTCGAGGCACAGATCGATCCGGCGCAGACGCTGTTCATCGTATCGAGCAAGTCGGGCACGACGCTCGAGCCCAATGTGCTGATGGACTATTTCCGCGCCCGCGTTGCCGCCGCGATCGGCGCCGAGCGTGCCGCGGAGCGCTTCATCGCG